>BJFP01000262.1 GCA_014189875.1 Verrucomicrobiota bacterium
CCACTCGTTCTTCATCGCCGGAGCCGAAACGGCGATCCTCTCGAACGACGGCAAGCCGCTCTGGAGCTACCCTGCGGGAACGCGCGACGGCTTCGTGCTTCCGAATGGCAACCTGCTCCTCGCGCTTGCGAAGAACAAGGACCACCCCGGCGGCGCAGTCGTCGAGGTCACGCGCGAGAACAAGATCGTCTTCGAGTTCAAAGGCACGCAGTCCGAGGTGAACACCGCGCAGCTTTTGGCGAATGGCATCCTGTGGTCGGCGAAAGTCGAGATTACCGACGGCGGCGCACCGGTCGCGTTCGATGAGGCGGACATCATGAAAAATTGGGACGCGAAGGCGAAGGCCGCTGCGAAGCCGGCTGACGAAAAGGCGGCGAAGTGAGCCACCGCGCGGAAGCAGGTGAAAGATTCTTTGGGCGGACGTGTTCTTCCGGGTGGAGCACGCGAGTCGCGTGCTCCATCCGGGAATTGCCGCTCGCAGCCAGCGTGATCTTGAACCGGCAAGCCTGCCGGGATTCGTGCTTGGGATTTCGCGACGGGCACGGCAAAGAACGCGGCCCGATTTGAGTTCACCTCCCGATGTTTAGAAAGACGCTCCTCATTTTCATCGCAGCCCATGCCGTGGCTGTGCGTGCCGATGAGAATCACGGCAGGGGCCAGCGCCTCGATCTGACGCTCGGCAAGGCTGTCCGCATGGCCCTGCAGAAGAATTTCTCCATCACGGCGCAGAAGTTTGATCCGAAGATTTCACGGCAGCGCGAGATGGCGTCGGAGGGACGCTTCGATCCGGCGTTCGCGCTGTCGTATTCGACCGGCGACAGCGTGATTGCAGACACTTTCATACGCGGCGCGACGACGAATGCGGGCGCGCAGTTCGGGGCGCGTTCGATCGTGCAGTCGGATGTGTGGAGCACGGGCGTGAGTGGCGTGACGGTGTGGGGGCTCGGCTACGATGCTGGCTTCAACACGTCGGCGCTGGGCGGCGCGTCGAATAATCTTGCGACCAACTGGACGAGCGAGATGTCCTTCAGCCTCCGGCAGCCGCTGCTGCGGGGCGCGGGGCCGGAGGTGAATCTCGCGGACGTCCGCATCGCGCGGAACAATGTGACGATCTCCGAATGGACCGTGCGCCAGCAGGTGATGACCGTGATCACTCAGGTGATCAATGTTTACAACGATCTGCAGTTTGCGCACGAGAACCTGGCTGTGGCGCGGCGCTCGCAGGGGCTCGCGAAGCAGCTCCTGCGCGACAACATCAAGCGCGTGGAGATCGGGGTGAAGACGCCGCTCGACGTGACGACTGCGCAGGCGGAGGTGGCGGCACGCGAGGCGGCGCTGATCACGGCGACACGGGCGGTGAAGGATCAGGAAAATTTCCTCAAACAGCTCATCACGGCGGACATGATGCTGCTCATCCGCACGAGCGTGAGCATCGCACCGCCGCCGTCGTCCGCGCTGACGCCGAACGTGGTCGCGGGAATCCGGAACGCGCTGGAATCGAGGCCGGACTACCAGCAGGCGAAGCTCGACATCGCGAACAGGAACATCGTCGTACGGGTCACGAAAAACGCCGAGCTGCCGCGGCTGGATCTGCAAGCGAGCCTGAGCCTGCTGGGGCTTGCTGATGATTTCGGGACGAGCGCGCAGCGGATCGCGGATCGCGACCGGAGCTCGTGGAGCCTCGGTGCAATCTTCAGCATTCCCCTCGGGAACCGCGAGAGCCGCGGGGGCCACGGGGCGGCAAAACTTTCCGCCGCGCAGGCGCTCGTGCGGCTGCAGCAGCTTGAGCAGCAGATCATCGTGCTCGTGGACAATGCTGCCGGCCTGGTCTTCACGACGCAGCAGCTCACGGTGGCGAACCGCGAGGCGCGCCGGCTCGCGAAGGAGAGCCTCGCAGCGGGTGAGGCGCGGCTGGTCGCGGGGACGGGGACGACATTTGAAGTGCTCCAGCTCCAAAAACAGCTCGCCGATGCGGAGACGGCGGAACTGCGAGCGATCGCGGATTACAACAAGGCGGTCGCGAAGTACCGGCTGGAGACCGGGACGACGCTGCGGGTGCATGGCGTGAAGATCGAGTGACGGCGGAGCGGAACGCCCAACGTTCAAAATCCAACGTGCTTTGTAGAAATGATGCGCGGCTTTGAACGGCGAGGCATTTTGGTGTCACGCAAAGACGCAAAGGCGCACAAAAGAGCCGCCATCTTTGCGCCTTTGCGTGACACTTCCTTTCGATGGATTTTACAGAGCCCGTCCAATATTGGACTTCGCTTTCGTTGGATCGATTCGGGGCTGGATGCGGCTTCGCATTCGGGCGGCGGCAGTCACGGGGGCCTCCGAGGCCATGCGTGCGCTTTTTTCCAAACGTCAATCCGTGGGGTGAAAAGATTTGCCAGCCACAAGATGTTCGGTCAAAAGCTCCGGGTTCCATTTTTACCCAACCCATGAAATTCAGCGTCGCCAAAGACAAGTTGCTCGAAGGATTGCAAACCGTACAGAACGTCGTGAGCACCCGCACCACGCTCCCGATCCTCTCGAACGTGCTGATCCGCGCCGAAAATGGCGCGCTCCATTTTACCACAAACGATCTCGACTGCGGCATGAGCTGCTCCGTCGAGGCGAAGATCGAAAAGCCGGGCGGCACGACGATCCCGGCGCGCCGTCTCACGGGAATCGTGAAGGAGCTTCCCGCGTCGGAAGTGAGCGTGGAAGTGGATGGCAAGAACGCGGCGTCGCTCACTTGCGGCGCGAGTTTTTTCAAGATGATGTGCCTGCCGGAGGATGAATTCCCAGCGCTGCCGAAGCTGGAAAAGGCGAAGGCATTCACGCTGCACCAGAAGGCGCTCAAGGACGCGTTGCGCAAGACGAGCTACGGCGTCTCGATCGACGAGACGCGCTACGTGCTGAACGGCATTCTTTTTTCCTTCAAGGAGAACAAGCTCACGCTCGTGGCGACCGACGGTCGCCGGCTCGCGCTCGTGGACATCGAGTTGGAATTCCCGCGCAGCAACGAGGTGGACGTGGTGATTCCCTCGAAATGCATCACGGAACTCCAGCGACTGCTCGGCGAAGAGGGCGATGTGAAGCTCGCCGTGGGTGAAAATCACGTCTCGTTCGAAGCCGGCGGCAAGCTGCTCGTCTCGAAGCTCATCGAGGGCAACTACCCGAACTACCGGCAGGTCATCCCGGCGGAATCACGCGAACGGATCACGATCGAGCGCGAGCTCCTGCTGACGGCGGTGCGCCGCGTCTCGCTGCTCTCGAGCGACAAGTCGAATTCCGTGAAACTCGTCTTCACGAAGAACAACCTCGAGATCACCGCCAACACGCCGGACATCGGCGAGTCGCACGAATCGCTGGCGATCAGCTACAAGGGCAAGGAATTTTCGGTCGCGTTCAATCCCGGCTTCCTCATGGACCCGCTGCGGAACCTCGCCGAGGACGAAATCCACCTCGAAGTGAGCGACGAGATGAGCCCCGGCGTCATCAAGGTGAACTCGCCATTCCTCTACGTGCTGATGCCGATGCGCATCTCGTAGTCGGAAAGTCGCTGCTTTTTGAAAGTCGCGCTTGCAATGCGCGGCGGGAGAAACAACACTTCGTCCCCGCAAAAAAATGCTCATGTGGCGGAATTGGCAGACGCGCACGGCTCAGGACCGTGTGGGGCAACCCGTGGAGGTTCGAGTCCTCTCGTGAGCACCATCTCTGATAATCAGAGGTGGATTGCGTCTTTTTTGGATTTGCATGATACCGCAATCAGTAGAAAAACAGGACGAGAAATGGTAATTGGGAGGTTTGGTAAAACGATTTTGACTTGGAAAACCTGAGCTGGCTGGGGCACTGGAAAAGCTGAGCCGGCAGGCGAGGCTGCCACGGGAAGTGGAGCGGCTGAGGGCGGTGCGCATGGCGATGAGCGGGGACTTCACCTTCGAACAAATTGCCCTGGCGTGCGGGCGCTGGAAGCGGCTGGGCGACATCGCCCGCTGGCTGCGCGAGCGGCGCGGCGTCGAGATGGGCCTCGGAGGGGTGGGGTATCATGTGCGGAAAATGCGGCGGAGTCCGGCGGGTGCCGCGCCGGACTCACCGCCTCAAAAGGCACGCCGAGGCCGATCGGTTTAAGCGGACCCTGGCGCGGCAGCTATGGGCGTTGCACGCACACGGGGAACGCCCGGTGCGGGTGTGGTTCATGGACGAGCACCGGTACGGACTGATCGCCCACCAGCGGCGGCACTGGGGGCTGCGGCGCTGCCGGACCCACGCGCCGTATCGCACGCGCTACGAGTGAGGGGGTCTTCTTCTTCACTGTTTTCTTTCACATGTGTTTTGATTTCCACTCTGTCTGTGCTGTGCTTGGCGCAAATACCCCTCACTCCCTGCCGCCGGTCCGCGTCCTGACGCTTTCCGGTGCGGCGGGCGCGAAGGCAAATTCCTGCAGCAAGAAGCCCGGTTTTTTGCTAAGCATTGTCACCGACGCCGGTTCAATCGATGCAGTTCAACCGGGCGAAATCCGCCGCTCATCCGCAACCCACCAATCATCGCATGAAAAAGACCTTCCACACCCTCCTCGCCCTGTCGCTCACGCTTGCGCCTTTCCTCCCCGCCTCGGCGGCGGAGCCAAAGCGCGTCATCGTCTGCACCGTGACCACCGGCTTCCGCCACGGCTCGATTCCCTTTGCGGAAAAATGCCTGCGAAAACTCGGCGAAGAGTCGAAAGCCTACACGGTGGTGGATTTCGCCCAGCAGCCGACGGCGCAGATTTTGAGAAAACCGGCCGCGCCCTCTAAGCCCGCGGATCTCAAGGCGGACGCCGATGACAAGGCCAAGGCCAAGCACGAAGGGGAGATGAAAAGGTTTGCGGACGAGCAGGCGAAATACGACGCGGTCATGGCCAAGTGGACGCCGGCCGATGAGGAGAAAGTGAAGGCGTCGCAAGCCGAGTGGGACACGCAGATGAAGACCGCGATGGCCAAACTCGCGCCCGCCGCGCTGACTGCGGCGAACATAGACGGCGTGATTTTCGCCAATACCACCGGCGACCTCCCGCTGCCGGATCGCGATGGCTTCATCCGATGGATCGAGGACGGCCACGCGTTCTGCGCGATGCACAGCGCCAGCGACACCTTCCATAAATTCCCGGGCTATCTCGACATGCTGCAGGGGGAGTTCGCCGGTCATGGCGCGCAGGTGCCGGCCGATCTCGTCGCCGGTGACACGGCGCATCCCGCCAATGGCGGCATCGGTGAAAAGTGGGACATCACGCAGGAGGAGATGTATTTCATCAACCATCACGACCGGACGAAGGTCCGCGCTTTGTGGTACCTGCGCCATAACCCGAACAACAAGGCGCAGGAAGGCTACTTCGCCGTCTCCTGGTGCCGCATGGCGGGCAAGGGCCGCGTTTTCTACACCTCGCTCGGACATCGCGAGGACCTGTGGGACGACACCGCCGCCGTGAAGGACCGGAAGAATTCCCCGGAGATCAGCAAACAGTTCCAGGCGCACATCCTCGGCGGCATCAAGTGGGCACTCGGACTGGTCCCCGGCAGCACGGAGCCGAAGAACACGCGAATGCTTTTCCTCGGGAACAGCATCACGCTGCACCCACCGGCGGAGGGTATGAGTGGGAGTTGGGGCATGGCCGCAAGCTCAGCGGAAAAGGACTATGTGCATCTCGTGCTGAGCGCGGTCGGCAAAAGGAACGGCAATAAGCCGGAATCGAAGGTGCTGAATCTCGCCGATTTCGAGCGGGGATTTGAGCAATACGACATTGCCGCCAAGTTGAAGGCGGAAATCGAGTTCCAGGCCGACACGGTGATTCTGGCGATTGGCGAGAATGTGCCGGATCTGAAAACGGATGAGGCGAAGCTGAAATTCAGGGACAGCGTGTCGAGATTGCTGAAGCTCCTGAAAGCTGACAGGCGCTGCGCGATCTACGTGCGGAGTTGCTTCTGGCCGAATGCGGCGAAGGACTCCGCGCTGAAGGAAGCGTGCGCAGCGATGGGTGGTGTCTTCGTGGATATCAGTGCGCTCTCGAAGGATGAGCGGAACTACGCCCGTTCCGAGCGAAAGTTCGCAAATACTGGGATCGCAATTCATCCGGGGGACAAAGGGATGAGCGCGATTGCGGACCTGATTTTTGCGGCAATCAAGGAGCACGACTTGGCGGGGACGGAATCGAAGCCTGCCCCGGCCGCTGTGCAGGAAGCGTTGAAGTGATTCCGGTTGCCCGGCTTCGCCCAAGCGAGTTTCCAAGCGAGTTTCCGAGCGAGTTTCCGAGCGATTGTCCGGTTGACCGGAAGTTTCCGTGGCAATACGATCAAAAATAACCCCTGACAAAACCCAAAGCGAAAGCTAAGATAATCTCGAAAGTAACCCCATTCCCATGAATATTCTCAATCCAAACCTCATCACCCGTCGCGCATGCCTCAAGGGAATCACCTT
>BJFP01000263.1 GCA_014189875.1 Verrucomicrobiota bacterium
CGTCACGAATCTCGCCATCGCCGCCGGGTTGCTCTCCTGCGCGTTCCTCATTTTCTGGATGGGCAGCTACCTCGCAAATCACGTCGCGCTGCGCACAGTGATCGCGAGCTTCGGCACGTTCGGGCTTGTGTGGGTGCTCTACCGGCTCCGGGTTTTCCAGCGCCCGCACGGCGGACTCATCGTGGCCGGCGCAGTCGCGCTGTTCGCCGCGGCGCTGCCATTTGCAGAGCGCGGTTTCCAAAAGCTCGACCGCGTCGCGAAGTCGGGCCTCCGCGGTGAAGATGCGAGGCCGACGGGCGAATCTTCAGCACAGCTTCCCGTGCCCACGCGGGAGACCGCGCCCCCGGCACCCGTGGCATCCACACCGAGCGCACCGCAGCCGCCGCCGGAGGATGAGACCGTCCGCGAACTGATCGCGCCCGATCCGGATCCGACCGCGAAAAACATCATCACTGTCCTGCGGGAATCGCAGATCACCATCAGGGGGAAAAGATATCGCATCCACGAGGGCAGCCGGTTCCCATACACGAAATTCACCGATGGAATCGTGACCTTCCAAGCCAACGGTCAGGACGCCACGATCAACAGCTCGGACGTGCGGTTCACCGGCGTATCGCGGGAGACACCGAAGGAGATCACGCAACTCGCACAGGTCGAGGCGATGCGGCGCTATCCGGCGCTCGCCGTGAAAGGCTCGGACGAAAACCAGCTCTACCTCACGCGCGTCGCCGAACTGAAAGACGCGTTTCCCAAGCTCACGGATAACCCACTCTGGCCGCTCATTGTCGCCGATGAACTCGCGCTGGCCCAAGGCTGGAAGCGCGCAGACCAGCCGTCCGACGACGCGACGCCGCCTGCCACGCTTCCCGAGGGAGAAATCAAGGACACAAAGCCCGCATTCCCGCTGCCTCCCACGGGTCCGGCAAAGCCGATGCCGCCCACCGATCCCGCATCACCGTCCGTGCCTCCCGTTCCGCCAGCACCGTCAGACATTCCGAAGTAATTGCCCCCGGCTGGAAAAGAGACCGGTTAAAATAAAGCATGGCCGTTTCCGGATGAAGGTGCGGCAGCACCGGTGGAGCGCATCGCTCCGCGCGCGCTTCTTTTGGCTGCAAGCAAGCCTCCCAATTCACGCCGGAACGCGCTCGGAGCGACGCGTTCCACCACGCATTCATCGAGGCTGCCTCATCCCATTGCGGCTACACTCCGACTTAAAATGCCCTATCGGCGGCGCGGTCTCCTGCGGGCAGCGACATCGCTCGTGCTACTTTCCGAGCAGATGCTTCGGATTCAGCGCGTGCAGCGCAGGCGGGACGAACAGGCCGTCCTTGCGGATCAGTTTTTCGTCGAACCAAATCTCGCCGCCGCCGTGCTCGGGTCGCTGGATGCACACGAGATCCCAGTGCACCTGCGAACGGTTGCCGTTCTCCGTCTGCTCGTAGCACTGGCCGGGCGTGAAGTGGAATGAGCCCGCGATTTTCTCGTCGAAGAGAATGTCGCGCATCGCGGAGAGGACGTGCGGATTGAAGGCGATCGCAAACTCGCCGATGAACCGCGCGCCGGGATCGCTGTCGAGGATGTGGTTCAGCTTTTCCGTGTTGCTCGAGGTGGCCTCGGTGATTTTCCCGTCCTTGAAAGTGAGCTTCACATTGTCGAACGCGACGCCCTGGTAAATCGTCGGCGCATTGTAGCTCACATGGCCCTGCACGCTGTTGCGCACGGGCGCGGTGAAGACCTCGCCGTCGGGAATGTTATGCGTGCCGCCGCACGGGATCGCCGCGATGCCCTTGATGCTGAAACGCAGATCCGTGCCCGGCCCTTTGATGTGGACCTTGTCCGTCTTCATCATCAGCGACGCGAGCGCCTTCATGCCCGGCTGCATCCGCGCGTAGTCGAGCGTGCACACGCGGAAGTAGAAATCCTCGAACGCCTCCGTGCTCATCCCCGCGAGCTGCGCCATGCCGGGGCTCGGCCAGCGGAGCACGCACCACTTCGTCTTCTTCACCCGCCAGTCGAGCACCGCCTTCATTTTTTTTGAGACGAGCTTCATCTGTTCCGGCGGGACATCGGAGCTCTCCGTCGCATTTGCACCTCCGCGGAATGCGATGTAGGCGTGCATCTTTTTCATCTGCGCGAGCTGCACGCCCGCCGTCACTTCGAGCCCCTCATCCACCGCGCCGAGCGCCATCTCGCGACTCACGCGCCCGTGGTGGATCTGCACAAACGGCACGGCGCCCACGGCGCGCACCGCACGCACGAGCGCCACAGTCATCTCGTCCGGCACATCGAACATGTCGCACAGCACGCGCTCGCCGCGCTTCAGCGAGACGGAAAAGGAGACGAGGTTTTTGGCGAGGAGATCGTAGCGAGGGTCGTTCATGAAGCTGCGAACGTAGCGATGGGAGTGAGGCTGCCAAACAAACTTTGCGCACGGCCCTGCGAAGATCATCCCGTAGCCGCGCTTTCACAAGCACGGCTACGGAAACTTTCGCCTCGCGCCTCCGGGCATTCTCCGCGAAGCAAGGCGCATGAGCTTGGAAAAGTTGAAGACCGTCCCGGAACTCGCAGCGATCTCCGCGGAGTTCGCCGCGCGCGGGAGAAAACTCGTCTTCACGAATGGCTGCTTCGACCTCCTGCATCCCGGCCACGTCCGCTACCTTGCGCAGGCGCGCGCGCTCGGCGACGCGCTGCTCGTCGCGCTGAACGGCGACACCAGCGTCCGCGCGCTGAAAGGCCCGACGCGCCCGATCAACAGCGAGCACGACCGCGCCGAGGTGCTCGCCGCGCTCGCGTGCGTGGACTTCGTCACGATTTTCCACACCGAACGTATCACGGAACTCGCACGCGCCATCCGCCCGCAGATTTACGCGAAGGGCGGCGACTACACCATCGAGTCGCTCGACCCCGGCGAGCGCGGCGCGTTGCAGGAAGCCGGCGCGGAAATCCGAATCCTCCCGCTCGTGCCCGGCAAATCCACCACCAGCATCATCGAAAAATGGCGAAGCTAAAACTCGGCGTCCTCGGCTCCGGCAAAGGTTCGAACTTCCGCGCCATCGCCGACGCCATCGCACGCGGTGAACTCGACGCCGAAGTGTGCATCGTCATCTCGGACATCGCGGACGCCGGCATCCTCACGCTCGCGCGCGAACGCGGCATCCGCGCGGAGTTTGTGCATCCGGGAAGATTCCGCACGAAGATGGAGCCCGATCGCGAGCATCACCTCGCGCAATTGCTCCGCGATGCGGGCGCGGACTTCGTCGTGCTCGCAGGCTACATGCGCATGGTGAAGGCGCCTCTGCTCGACGCATTCCCGCGGCGCATCATCAATATCCATCCCTCGCTGCTCCCCGCATTCCCCGGACTCGACGCGTGGAAGCAGGCCGTGGACGCCCGCGCCAGCAAGAGCGGCTGCACTGTTCATTACGTGGACTCCGGCATGGACACCGGCGAAATCATCGCCCGCACCGAAGTGCCCGTGCTCGCCGACGACACGCCGGAAACGCTCCACGCGCGCATCCAATCCGCCGAGCACAACCTCTATCCCGCCGTGCTCGCCCAGCTCACAGCAAGAGCTCCGCGCTGATTCCAAGTTTCGAGAACCACGTCACAGTTAACAGTCTCATCACCATCTTTACTCAGGTCATGCTTTCACTCTTTCGTTTCTTCGTTGGATCCACAGTTCCTGCGACGGGGCGTTGCGAAAATAAATAAGGTTCAATCGCCGTCAGGGCTTGTCGGTGAGTCTACCGAGCAGCTCCTTGCAGCGCTTGACCCGATCTGGACTCTTGCTCGATGCGGCGACTTCCTCCAGCCCCGCGATCACCTGTGATTTCGTGGCCGGGGAATCCCCGAGACTTGCGGCCAATTTTAAGATGGATTCTTCCGCTTCGCCGTGCACGACGAGATCGGGATCGGCCAACGCGGCCTTGGCCAGACCGAGGGCAGTTGCGTGCGGAAAGTTCCTGATCGCCTGCAAGATCAACTTGCGTTCGTTCGGCAGTTCGGCGGCCGCCATGGCCGTTTTGTAGTCGGCCAGCATGGCCGCTGTGTAGGCCGTGGTATAGGCGGCCTGCGCCTGTTCCTTGGTAAGGGACTGGTTCGCCAACTCGGCCTTGATGCGGGCTTCGTTCATCGCAGGGAGAAGACGGATCAAACCCCGCAGGGCTAGGCTGCGGTGCGCCGACTCGTGTGAATCCTTGATTATCCGCCGTAGCGGCTCAACGGCCGACGGATCAGGCCAATCAGAGAGAGCCTGCATGGCGGCGGCGATCACCGCGGGGTCGGCATCGCCCAGCGACTTCGTCACCACCGCGAGACAGGAGGCTTCGCTGAACTGGCCGATGTCCCGGAGCAACTCGGCGCGGGCGGGACCTTTTGCGGCCTCCTGCGCCGCGAGGAGCGCAGCGACCATCTTTGGCCGGGCGGAGGAACGACGGGTGAGCGTCACGATCGCGTTGCCCGCGGTCTTGCGTTCCTCATCGCTGCCGGCGGCGGTGACTTTTTCGATGAGCAGCGGCAGATGGCTGTCCGTTCCCAACGCCCCGAGCGACTGAAGCGCCGCCTGGCGCACGCCCGACTCTTGGCTGGCGAGCCCCGCGACCACGGCCGGAACCTGCTCCCTGGCGAGCCGAGCGGCGAGGACTGCGAACGTTTCCCGCGCGGCCTGCGGCGTCGCTCCGGGAAGCGCGGCCACCAGCACGGCATCCGGACCCTTGCCGGGGATGCGGCACAGGGCCGAGTTGGCCGCCGCAATCAAGCCTTTGTCTTCATGGCCGAGGAGCGGCACTACGGCAGCGATCACCTCCGCGCCGGGATCGCCGCGGACGGCTTTCAGGGCTGCGGTGTTGATGACAACAGAGGGGCTCTTGAGCCCTGCCAATACCACGACGGGGAGGGCCGAAGAGCCACTCGTAGCGACCTCCTCGATGAACATGGCACGGACCGGTTCCTTGGCGTTGGCGAGCGACGTGAACCAGGTCAACTCGCGACCTGTCTGGCCGGCCATCCCGCGCAGGGCGGCCCGGGCCAGACGGGCGTCGTCGCCACGAGCGATCTCCGCCAGGACCTTGCCCGCCTCCTCGCCACCGGTGCGGCCCAGTTCGTACAGAGTGCCGCACCGCAGGTTGACGTTGGCGGGATCGGGGGGCGCCTTCCAGAGCTGGAGAAGGAACCGCTCGGCGTCGGCAGGTTTGCCCTGCTCGACGAGCCGTTGAGCGAGCCGCAAGCAGGCGGCGCCCATCAGACCTTTCTGCATGTTCGAATCGGCACCGGTCGCCGCTTGGAGCAGCGGGGCGCTCGCGGCGGTGTCGCCAAGCTCAGCGAGCGCCTTGGCGGCCACGATCCGGGTGTCGCGATCGGCGTCGCCCAGGGCCTTACGGAAGGCCTCGGCGGAGGCCGAATCACGAATGGCGCCAAGCCCGCCGAGGATCGTCGCGCGGGGCCGGCCTGTGGCCTGCGGCAGAGCCCGGCGCAATTCGGCCGCCGCCGCGGGGAAATCGGTAAACGAGGCCAGGGCGAGGGTCGCGTATTCGCACAGATCGGGATTGAGGAGAAACTTGCCGATGGCAGCCGTAGCCTCCTTGCCGCGGGCATGCTGAAGCTCCCGGATCACGATGGCCTTGGTCGTCTCCTTGCGTTCGCCCTCGAGCGTGGCGCCGAGTGCTTCAACGAGTTTGCGCCGTTCGGCATCCTGGCCGGGCCGGCCGAGGTGCACCGCCAATCCGTGCAGTGCCAGTCTGGCCTGATAATCCGCGCCGGGACCGGCGGCATCAATCAAGTCCACGATGCCCTTAACGGATGTCGCCCCTCCGTCCCGCCAAAGTTGCTCGGGCGTTTGACCGGAGAGTTTCTTCAGCCGCCCGGGCACGTCGTCAGCAGTCGGTTGCGCCCCCGAAGCATGGGCCATGCAGGCCAGCAGCGCCAAGGCGGCAAGCGCGAGCCGATGCGACAGTTTGATGGTTTTATGGATGGTCATGAAAAACTTCTCTTTCGTTTGGATTACAGGTGCCACGGTCCACGCATGGGCTGGTTGATCAGGGCGTTGGCCTGATCGTCGCCGACGATTTCTTCCTTGTCCGGGTCGAAGCGGATCGGCCTGCCCATGCGGATGGCGATGTTGAAGAGGTGGACCAACGAGATGGTCCGATGGGCGTGAGTGACCCGCTCCACCGGATCCTGGATGCTTTGCCCGGGGAGCTGCACGTCCTTGAGCGCGTCGAGGAGCCAGGGCGGATCGGTCCGCGGATCACTCCTCTTGTCCAGGTAGAGAACGCCGTTGGGGCCCTCGATGTAAACGCCCTTCTGCGTGGCCGGCGTGGCGTTGGGGCGGAGGCCGCTATCGAGCACCAGGGTCGTGCCGTCGGCGTACTTCAGGCGGCCCGTGTACCAGATGCCCACGACCTGTTCGTCAGCCGGCGGCGCATCGGCCTCGA
>BJFP01000264.1 GCA_014189875.1 Verrucomicrobiota bacterium
TCGATCGCGGCCTTCGAGCCTTTGAAATCGAACCGGTTCGCAAGTTCCTTGCGCGCCTGGTTGATGGCGTTGTCGAGTTCCTGTGTTTCCACTTCCGAGGTGATGTCGAATGAAGGCATGACGTGCTTTTACGCGGAAGCGCGGGCGAAGGGAATACGGAATCCGCGTCGGTAGCCGGAGCTTTCCAGCCCCGGCGCTCATCCGATCGAGACAGCTACGGGACTGGAAAGTCCCGCCCACCGATGGCTCCGCGTAGGCTGCCAAATCGTCCGATGCCGTCATCCGGAAATTCCTCCGAGACATTCTGTTCAAGTGTGAGATCAGGCGAATTCGGCACGATGAGCGTCCGTTCACCTTCACGGCCGGCCGAAGTGTAGCGATTTGCGCAGAGTCGCCGTGGATGGACGTTTTTCGCCAGCCAAGTACGGGCAGAAAAGCCGGGTCTTTGAACTATTTTTCCCTGTTGGGAAGGGCTGTCAGCGTTGGTTGGCATGGGCGTTGCTGAGGGGGCCGCGCCAACCGACAGACCCTGCCATCGCACGAGCGCCAATCCCTGTGAGCGCTTTTCGACAGCGAGGACGCGCGTGCGGCAAATCAACAACACAACCACATCCCACAACACGAATGAAACTGACCAAGCTCATCTCCAGCCTAGCCATCGCGGCCGTCGTCGCGCTCGGCTCGCTCGGAGCACCTATCCTGCGAGCGCAGGATCCCGCGGCCCCCGCTGCGCCTGCGCCTGCTGCAACTGCTGAAAAGAAAGACGAAGCGAAAAAGGAGGAAGCAAAGCTCCCCGAGGCGACTGACGCCCAGACCACCGCCATGCTCGCAGCGTATGTCACCAACGGCGATCCCTCTGCGGTGCTCAAGACCGCGAAGGACGAGAAGGGCGCCCCGGCGCTGCCCCCGGAGCTGGCAAAACTGTCACCCGAAGATCTCGCGAAAGCCTTCCCGCTGACGGCCACCTCCGGCCCTGGCCACAACGGCTTCATGATGGTCTGCACGGCCCTCGTGCTCTTCATGACGCTGCCCGGCCTCGCGCTTTTCTACGGCGGCCTCGTGCGCAAGAAGAACGTCCTTTCCGTCTGCGCGCAGTGCCTCGGCATCGCCGGACTCGTCACCGTCCTCTGGTGGGCGGTCGGCTACAGCCTCGTCTTCGACGACAGCAACAAGGCCTCCGGCTTCGCGGCTTACCTCGGCGGCACGGGCAAGGCATTTCTTAAGGGCGTCTCCAGCGCGCCGAACACAAACTACGCCTACTGGGTCGGCGAGAACGTCTTCTCCATGTATCAGCTCATGTTCGCCATCATCACCCCGGCGCTCATCGTCGGTGCGATCGCAGAGCGCATGAAATTCTCGGCCATCATGCTCTTCGTGGCCCTGTGGATGTTTGTGGTGTACTTCCCGATGGCCCACATGGTCTGGGGCATCACGGGCAAAATGAACGGCGTCTGGAATGCGGACGCCACCATCAAGGCGATTGATTTCGCCGGCGGCACGGTCGTCCACATGACCTCCGGCTGGAGCGCGCTCATCCTCTGCATCATGCTCGGCAAGCGCCTCGGATTCGGCAAAGAGAAGATGTCCCCGCACAGCATGGTGCTCTGCATGGTCGGCACCGGAATGCTCTGGGTCGGCTGGTACGGCTTCAATGCCGGTTCTGCGATCGCCGCCGACGGCGTCGCCAGCAATGCCTTCCTGACCACCACGCTCGCCGCGGCCACCGCCGGCGCAATCTGGGGCCTCATCGAGAAAATTCACCGCGGCCACGCCTCGGTCCTCGGCTTCTGCTCGGGCATCGTCGCGGGCCTCGTCGTCATCACCCCGGCTTGCGGTTTCGTCACCGCCTCGGGCGCGATGATCATCGGCGTTCTCGCCGCAGTGGTGCCTTACCTCTTCGTGAGCATCCTCAAGGCGAAGTTTGGCTACGACGACGCGCTCGACACCTTCGGTGTCCACGCCGTTGGCGGAACGCTCGGCGCGATCATGACGGGCGTCCTCGCGACGCTCGACAGCGGCAACGCGAACCTCGCCACGAACCTCAAGGAGATCGTCGGCAAGACGCTCATCTTCGAGCAACTCAAGGCCGTCGCCCTCACGCTCGTGCTCTCCATCGTGGGCACCATCGTCATCACCCTCATTGTGAAGGCGCTCATCGGCCTGCGTCCGACGCCGGAGGAAGAGACCACCGGCCTCGACATCACCGACCATCAGGAGGAGGGCTACGTCCTCTAAGTCTTGCAGAAGTAACGCGGCCCGGCTGTACGCAGCCGTGCAGACCGGGCCGCACTCTTCACAAAAACCAACCACACAGACTCCATGAAAAAAATCGAAGCCATCATCAAACCCTTCAAACTCGAAGAAGTGAAAGACGCCCTCGCCGAAATCGGCATCGAGGGAATGACCGTGACGGAAGTCAAAGGATTCGGACGCCAGAAAGGCCACACCGAAATCTACCGCGGATCGGAATACACCGTGGACTTCCTGCCGAAGATCAAGATCGAGATCGTCGTCGCCGACGGCATCGCCGAGCAGGCGACCGCCGCCATCGTGAAAGCCGCCAAGACCGGCAAGATCGGTGACGGAAAGATCTTCGTGAGCAGCGTCGAGCAGGCCGTGCGCATCCGCACGGAGGAGACGGGCGACAAGGCCGTCTAGTCTCGCGCGGGTTCACCGCGGAAAAAATCAGTGCAACGCCGATCCGGGGCAACCCGGGTCGGCGTTCGCTTTTTTTGGACGAGCACCGTGTGCCGGGGCGTGGTGGCGTTGCCCAATTTTGGCGATGAGAGTTGGGCGTTTGGAGTTTGGCCCCGCGCAGCGGCTTTGCGATCTCACAAGGCGCGTCAAAATTCGCACCGCGCCTACGGCGGGCCAAACACCCAACTCCAAACACCCAACTCTCAACGCCAAAGTCAAACCGCGCCTCGCGCCGAGACCGGAATTTTCCGCGGCAACTCCGCACTTGCCACCGTGCGCGCCCGTGCGGATAGTCCGCGCCCTTTTTCCAACCACCATCGAACACGACCATGGCCAACGCTAACGACCTCCGCAAAGGAATGTGCATCCGCTACAACAGCAACCCGGCAATCGTGCTGGAGATCATGCACCGCACGCCGGGCAACCTGCGCGCATTTGTGCAGGTGATCATCCGCTACATCGGCACGGGCAAGAGCGCGGATATCCGCTTCGGCTCGACGGACAAGGTGGACTTGGTCGAGGTGGAGCGGAAGAAGCTCGATTTTTCCTACAAGGATCACGGCGGGTATCAGTTCATGGACCCGGAGTCGTTTGAGACGATCACGTTCGACGAGTCGTTCGTTGGCAGCGCGAAGGATTACCTCTCGGAAAACCAGCGCGTGGAAGTGCTCTACGTGGAGGGCAAGGCGGCGAGCATCGAGCTGCCATCCACCGTCTTCCTCACAGTGACGGAATCCGCCGAGGGCGTGAAGGGCGACAGCGCGAACAACGTGCAGAAGCCCGCAGTGCTGGAGACCGGCAAGACGGTCACAGTCCCGCTCTTCATCAAGGAAGGCGAGAAGATCAAAATCTCGACGGAGAACGGCGAATATCTCGGCCGGGCGTAGGCCGTAGCTGCGCTCGTGAGAGCGCGTGCACTTTTTCCGCACGCAGAAAGATCAGCCCGCGCTTTCACAAGCACGGCTACGAGTTTTGCAGCGCGTCGCGGCGCTCCACTTGCGACGTTTGCGCGGCTGGTTCATTTCGCTCGCCTCGCCTCGCGGTTCGTGGCGATGGTTTGCGCCTTATGCGCCTCCTCCTTTCCGCATCCCTTGCACTGCTTAGCGCCGCATTCGCGCCGCACATTTTCGCTGCGGATGACTTTGTGGAATCGCCCGATCATCGGGTGAACGAGAGCATCCCGCACGGCACGGTCACGCAGATGCCGCAGTGGGAGTCGAAGGTTTTCCCGGACACCGTGCGCGACTGGTGGGTGTATGTGCCCGCGCAATTCAAGCCGGACGGCTCGGCGGCGGTGATGGTCTTTCAGGACGGCAGCGGATACAAAAACACGACGGGCGACTGGCGCATCCCGACGGTGTTCGACAATCTGATCGCGAAGGGCGACATGCCGCCGACGGTCGCGATTTTCATCAATCCCGGCAACGCGCCGCTGAAGCCCGGTGAAGCGCCGCGCAAGCGCCCCGACGGCCGCCCGGCCGGCGCGACGAACCGCAGCTTTGAATACGATTCGCTCGGCGACCGGTATGCGAAGTTCCTGCTCGAGGAGATTCTGCCCGAGGTGGAGAAAAAGTGGCCGCTGACGAAGGACCCGGAGATGCGCGCGATTTGCGGCGCGTCGAGCGGCGGCATCTGCTCGTTCACCGTCGCGTGGGAGCATCCCGAGGCGTTTCGCAAGGTGCTCTCGACCATCGGCAGCTTCACAAATATCCGCGGCGGCAACGCGTATCCGTCGCTCATCCGCAAGACGGAGCGGAAGCCGATCCGCGTCTTTTTGCAGGACTCGTCGGGCGACCTCGACAACCAGTTCGGCAACTGGCCCATCGCAAATCAGCAGATGCACGCCGCGCTCAAATACATGGGTTACGACGTGAAGTTCGATTATGTCGAGGGCTACGGGCACAACTCGAAACACGGCGGCAGCATCATGCCCGACGCGCTGCGCTGGCTGTGGCGGAAGGAGAAGCATGTGCCGGTGATCGACACGAAGGGCGACCTCGGCGGCGACATGACATTGCACCGCCTGCTCATCGAGGGCGAAGGCTGGCAGCCGGTCGTCGAGGGCCTCGCGTTTTGCGACGGGCCAATGTCAGACGCGGAAGGAAATTTCTATTTCTCCGACATGAAGGGCGACGGCGCGGGCATCTACAAAATCTCGCCCGACGGCAAAAAGACGAAGCTCTCCAGCGAGGGCGTGAGCGGACTGAAGTTCGGCCCGGACGGACGGCTCTACGCGTGCCAGGGATCGAAGAAACGGCTCATCGCGATCGATCTGAAAACCAACGCCATCGAGGAACTCGCGACCGACGTGCAGCCGAATGATCTCGTCGTGAGCGCGAAGGGGCACATCTATTTTACGCATACGGGCAAGAAGGAGATCGTCTTCGTGGACGCGAAGACCAAGGAGAAGCGCGTGGTGGACACGACGAACGTCACCACGACAGGCTCAGGGACGGCGGTGACTGGCATCAACGCCCCGAACGGCATCACGCTTTCACCCGACCAAGGCACGCTCGCGGTGAGCGACTATCGCGGTGCGAATGTGTGGACATTCCGCGTGAACGCCGACGGCACGCTCGACGCGAAGGCGCCCACGATGACGATGCGTCTGCCGATCGATCCGAAGGGCGAGTTCAAGATGGCCGAGCCGCCGCCCTACAATCCCGCGAGCGGCGGCGACGGCATGTGCAGCGACGAACTTGGCCGGTTCTACGTGGCGACGACGCTCGGCGTGCAGGTCTTCGATCCCACGAGCCGCCTCTGCGGCGTGATCACGCGCCCACAGCCCGACAAGCCGCTCACGAGCTGCACGCTCAGCGGCGAAGGCCGCGCGTATCTCTACGTGACGAATGGCGACAAAATTTTCCGCCGCAAGGTGCAGGCGACGGGCAGCATTTTTTACGTCGGGAAAAAGTAGCGCGAATGTGGTGCCGACAACCTGTCGGTACGGCTCGGCCAGAGCCGCGAAGCTCACGCCATTCACGCATTCTTGTGAGCGCCGGGGCTGGAAAGCCCCGGCTACCGATGCCGAGCGACGGTCTGTAGCCGGGACTTTCCAGTCCCGGCATCCGGTTCAAACGAAATCATCCCGCACCGCGACGAAACGGGCCGACACATTGTCGGCCCCACATTTCACCGCCGCTTCGGCCGGTTCATCGAGAGGATGCTCGTGCCGCGCGTGATGAGGCTGCCGCCGACGATCAGCCGCCGCACGGGCACGCCCGTCTTCGGATCGTGCGTGAGCGCGGGGTCGCTCATCTTCTGCTCGAATTCAAACTGGCGCGGCTTCTGTCCGGGCTTCTTCGGGATCGTTTCGTAAACGTAGGTGGCCATGCGGTGAGCTAGAGGGTGTCAGAAGACCGCCAACGCAAGGCGAAGTCACGCGCGTTTAGCGTTACGTTATGCCACATCAATCGCATTGCAGGGCGAGCACGTTCCGCGGTGATCCATCAACCTCCATCGGGGGAATTGCCATGTCTCGAACTGCCGGGCAGCGCAGTGCCCGCTCTCTTGATTTTCGTTCAGCGAAGCGTCTCGGTCCGCTCGGCCGGCGTCTTGAACGCGGTTGCAACGTTCGCAGTACCACCCAGCGTGAGCACCGCGTGGACTTCGCAGAAGTCGAACGATTCGCGATGATGCCCTTGACGCAACTTTT
>BJFP01000265.1 GCA_014189875.1 Verrucomicrobiota bacterium
AGGTCCACGAGCAGTTCGCCGAAGAGCAGAAGCGCGCCGGAGTCCGAGTCATCAAGCCACCGCACGCGCTCGGCTTCCTCGATCCCGATCTCCCGGAAAAGAGCAGGCCGCTCGTGCCGGTGGAGCCAAAGCAGGGCTAGAGCAGTTCAAGCAATTGTGTAGCCCCGTGATTGCGTAATTCGACGCAGATCAATGGCCCGGAGGGCCAGCGGAAATTAGCCGGTGGCGCGAGCCACCGGATCCGCCGAAAGATCGAACGCGCCCCGGAGGGTGCGCCGGAAATAGAAATAACCCGGCCCCCACCGCCACCTCCGGGGCGGATTCCGTTTTGGACGAGGTCCGGTGGCTCGCGCCACCGGCTAATTTCCGTCGGCCCTCCGGGCCATTCCCCCGGGGTTTTCCGGGGCGAGATCGAGCACGCCGGGCACGGAGGTCTGTATGCGATAGGCGAGCCCGAAGGACTGGATGACGCCGTCGAGTTCGGTGTTGCCGGGCTGCTTTCCGAGCAGGTCGCGGTTAATGCCTTGGATGAGGCCGATCTGCTCGCGCGACGTGAGCCAGTGGCGCCCCCAACGCTCGCCGAACGACGGCGATTGCAGCAGCCGGTCCACGGCTTTTGCGAGCGCCTTGTCATCCGGAGCCTTGTCGCCCACGAAAGCACATGATTTTCCCAGGGCAATCGCATCAAAAAAACGGGGTCATTCTGAGGCGGAGCGATGCCCGGCGGGCGCAGGTGGCGGGCATCGCGCAGCCGAAGAATCCCGTGGAATGCCGGAACGATGTTCGGTCTTGTTTGATGATCTTGCGAGGACTCACGGGATCCTTCGACTCCGTGCCGCCCCGCCTTCGCCCTCGCAGCACTGCGCTCAGGATGACCGCGTTTTTTGATGCGATTGCCCTGAGGATTTTCCTTTGCCACCGTACGGCGCGGAGCGTATCGTCGGAGGAACCAAACGCCCCCCAGGAACCAAACGCCCCCGTATCATGATTGAACTTGAGGTTTACGCCGCTGGAATCCGCACCTTGGAGAAGATCTTGGAACTCGATCACGAACTCGAGGGGATCCCGGGGCTGCACTACAAAGTGGATAGCAACCACGACATCATTTACTTGGAGTTCGACCACGCGTCGGTGTCGGTGCAGGAGCTGAAGGGCATCTTTGCGAAGCTCGGGCTGGATGCGAAATTTGTCGGGACGATTCCACCGGAGCTGAACCCGAAGAAGACGCGGACGCAGCCGATTCGCCTGCCAGCCTGAGGAGCGCGAATTGACAGCCGGATTTTCACCTTTGCCCTTGGAATCGGGGACGGCTGGGAGGAGAAAAAGGGCTCATCACAAGCACGAATGATCACCACCATCGGCCGCACGACTCTGCGTGCGCTCACCTACCTCGGTGAGCTGGGAATCCTCGCGGCGGAAACGATGAAGGCGATGTTTGCCGCACCGATCCGCTGGAAGCTGGCGCTGCACCAGATCATCGAGACGGGGGCGCGTTCGCAGATCGTCGTGGCGGTCACGGGCGCGTTCACGGGCGCGGTGTTTGCGGCACAGATTTTCTTCCAGTTTCACCGCTTCGGGATGGACTCCGCCGTCGGCTCGGTGGCGTCGCTCGCGCTCTTCCGCGAACTGGGGCCGACGCTCACGGCGCTCATGGTCGCGGGCCGTGTGGGCGCGGCGATCGCCGCGGAGATCGGCACGATGAAGGTGACCGAGCAGGTGGATGCGCTGCGCTCGTTTGGCGTGAGCCCGATTGACTACCTCGTGGTGCCGCGTTCGATCGCGATGATGCTCTCGATGCCGCTGCTCGTGGCGGAGGCGTGCGCGTTTGGCATCGTCGCGTCGTATTTCATCGCGGTGCCGATGCTCGGCGTCGCGGAGGCGCCGTACATGCGGAATCTCACCTTTTACACGCACGCCAGCGACATCGCGATCGCGACGATCAAGGGCTTTGTCTTCGCGGTCATCATCGTGTGCGTGAGCTGCCACGAGGGCCTCCAGACATCAAACGGTGCGGCGGGCGTCGGTCGCGCGCCGACACGGGCGGTCGTGATCTCGTCGCTTTCAATCCTCGGCATGAATCTCATCCTCACGTTCGCGCTGAACATCATCTTTCCCTCGGGCCAATGATCGAGGTGCGCAAACTCTCGAAGAGCTTCGACGGACGCCCGGTGCTCCACGATGTGGATCTGACGGTCGAGGAAGGGAAGACTCTCGTGGTGCTCGGCCGCTCGGGCTGCGGCAAGAGCGTGGTGCTGAAGCATCTCATCGGCCTGATGAAGCCCGATTCCGGCGAGGTGCTCGTGGACGGCGAGGACATCATCGGCCTGCCGGAGCGCAGGCTCACCGCGGTGCGGCGGAAAATCGGGATGCTGTTCCAGAGCGCGGCGCTTTTCGACTCGATGAGCGTGGAGGGGAACCTCGCATTTCCGCTGCGCGAGCAGGGCATGAAGGACGAGAAGGAAATTGACGCGCGCGTCGCCGAGGCGCTCGACATGGTGGAACTCGCGGGCGAGCAGCTCAAGATGCCGGCCGATCTTTCCGGCGGGATGCGCAAGCGCGTCGGCCTCGCACGCACCATCGTGGGCCGCCCGCGGTGCGTCCTTTACGACGAGCCGACGACCGGACTCGATCCGATCACAAGCGACAGCATCAATCATCTGATTCGGCGCTTGCAGCGCAGGCTCGGCGTCACTTCCATCGTCGTCACTCACGACATGAAGACTGCCTTTCACTGCGCGGACCGCGTCGCCCTCCTTCACGAGGGGCGCGTTCATTTCGACGGCTCCGTCGAGGAACTCAAGGCGTCCACCGATCCGGTGATCACGGATTTCATCGTGGGGCGCAGCGGGGAATCGGACTAAATTTCATGAAGAACGAATCGCGAGGCATCGAATGGAAAGTGGGCGTCTTCATGCTCATGGGCCTCGGCGTGGTCGCCTACATGGCGATCGCGTTTGGAAAGTTCAGCCAGGGGCTGAAGAAGTACTACATGATCACGGTCGAGTTCCCGAATGCCAGCGGGCTGCTGAAGGGCGCGGATGTGAACATGGCCGGTGCGCGCGTCGGCTTCACGGCGGACGCGCCGACGCTCATCGAGGGACGCAGCGCTGTGCGGGTGGTAATCAAGATCCGGGACGGCATCAAGGTCCCGCGCGCCGCCAGCTTCCTCGTCAGCTCCTCGGGATTTCTCGGTGATGCGTACGTGAGCATCAATCCGCCGGCGAATCCGGACATGGTGAACATTTTCAAAAATGGCGACACCGTGATCGGAACACGGCTAGAGGGCTTCGGCGATCTCGCCGTGAAGGGCGGCGACGTGATGGACGAGCTGAAGAAGCGGCTGCAGGAACTCGAGACGCCGATCAAGGACATCCGGGAGCGCGTGCTCTCCGACAAGAACCTGAAGGCGATTGACGAGACATTCTCATCGCTGAGCGAACTGACGCGCGATCTGAAGGGCAGCGTGAAGGGCATTGACGAAGTGATCACGAAAGCGAAGGAAGCAGTGGACACGGTCAAGGACACGGTCGGCTCGGTGAAGGCGCCGATCGCGAAAATTGATGCAGCCGCGGCCGATCTGAAAGCCACGCTCGCGAGCATCAAGTCCGCCGCGGCCGCGGCGGACAAGGCGCTCGATTCCGCGAAGGTGCTCATCGGCAAGGCCAACGCCGGCAAGGGAGCGCTCGGCATGTTGCTGTCGGACGGGGAGACTGCGGAAAATCTCAAGTCACTCATCCGCAATCTCCGCGAGCACGGAATCCTGTGGTACAAGAACAAGGGTAAGTAGCAGCGGCACGGCGACCGCCCGAGTTGAACGCAAATTCACGCAGTCCGCTCTGGCGTGCTGCGTGCTGCGAGGTCACTTTGAAAATCCAATGAACTCCGGCCCCACCATCACGCTCCTTCGGGTGCTCTTCATCGTGTTCACCGGGTTCCTCGGGTCGGAGATCGGCGGCAGCATCTGGAGCCTGCCAAAGCTCGGCATCTGCGCGGGTGTCGCGTTTGGCCTCTGCGTCGTCCTCGCCGACAAGCTTCTGAAGGGCTTCTCGCTGCGCATGTTTTCCTCCGCGACTTTCGGCCTGCTGCTCGGCCTCATGGCGTCGCGGCTCCTCATCGCCTCGGGGTTGCTCTACCGCACTCCGGCGGACGTGCAGTGGCTCATCAGCCTCACCATTTACGCCACCTTCGGCTACATCGGCATGATGCTCGCGATGCGGAGCAACCGCGACGAATTCGCGCTCATCATCCCGTACATCCGCTTCCGCGACCAGAGCCCGAATGACATGCCGATCCTCGTGGATTCAAACATCATCATTGACGGACGCCTCGCCGAACTCGTCGCCACGGGCTTCCTCTCGCGCTCGCTGATCGTGCCGCGGTTCATCCTCGAGGAATTGCAGACGCTTGCCGATTCGCACGATCCCGCGCGGCGGGAAAAAGGCCGCCTCGCGCTTTCCCGGCTCCAGGAATTGCAGCGCGATCCCGCGCTCACCGTCACCATCCACGAGGTCCCCGTGGATCCGTTCGCAGCCGTGGATTCCAAGCTCATCCAGCTCGCAAAAATCCTCAGCGCGCGCCTCCTCTCGAACGACGGCAACCTGTGCAGCATCGCGCGCCTGCAAGGCATCACCGCGCTGAACCTGAACGATCTCAACAAGGCCCTGCGCCCCGCCGTCGCAGCCGGCGACGAGATCTCGCTCACGCTCACGAAAGAGGGCCGCGAGCCGCACCAGGCCGTCGGCTATCTCACGGACGGCACGATGATCGTCGTGAACAACAGCCGCGCGCAGGTCGGCAAAAATGTGCGCGTCGCAATCAGCTCCGTGCGCCAGACGAGCGCAGGCCGGCTTTTCTTCGCGGAACTCGCGCAGTGATCCCCGCCTCAGGCCCGGCGGTGCGGCAGGGCAATGGCGGTTCACACTTCGACAAATTCAGAGTTTGCGCAGACGCCTGCTGCGACTAATCCAGACGCCTCCAATTTTATGAACCTCACACGCACAGCTTACGGCACCTGGAACGGCGGACGATACATGCACTTCGGCGAGCCCGTGGACGAAGCGCGCTTCGACACCTGCATCCGCCGCGCATACGACAAGGGCATCCGCACATTCATGACCGCCGACGTGTACGGCAACGGCGCCGCAGACGAGGCCATCGGCCGCTCGCTCGCGGGCCTGCCGCGCGACAGCTACTGCCTCGTCGGCATCATCGGGCACGATTTTTACGGCGGCGCGCGCGACGGGCAGAAGGGCTTCCCGCGCTTCACCGATCCACGCCTGCGGCAACCGCGCGATTTTCCGGAATACGTCCGCATGGCCACCGAGCGCTCGCTCGCCCGCTGCCGCACGGATCATTTCGACTGCCTCATGCTGCACAATCCCGACAGCATCGGCTACTCGCAGGACTCCGTGTGGAAGGCGATGACGCGCATGCAGGATGAAAAAATGACCGAGCTGATCGGCGTCGCGCCCGGGCCGGCAAACGGCTTCACACTCGATCTCATCTTGTGCTTCGAGCGCTTCGCCCCGCTGCTCGACTGGGCCATGATCATCCTGAACCCGCTCGAGCCATGGCCCGGCAACATGGCGCTCCCCGCCGCGGTGAAAAACGACATCAGCCTCATCACGCGCGTCGTGGATTACGGCGGACTTTTCCACGACGACGTGCGCCCCGGCCACACCTTCGGCCCGCGCGACCACCGCACATTCCGCCCCGCAGGCTGGGTGGATGCGGGCGCGGCAAAAATCAACGCCATGCGGCCCATCGCGGAAAAGCACGGCCTCACGATGCTCCAGCTCGCGTGCGCGTGGAACCTCTCGCAGGCCCCCGTGAAAAGCGTCATCCCCACGCTCATGCAGGAAGTGGCGCAGGTGAACGGCGTCACGCCAAAAACCATCGAAGAAAAAATTGACGAGCTCGCCGCGCTGCCCTCCGTCACGCTCTCCGCAGACGAAGTCGCACAGATGTTTGAAATCGGAAACAACAAAGGCTGCATGGAACTCAAGGGCGGCAACCCCGGCCACATCGGCGAGCCCCTCCCCGACCGCTGGCCGCTGAACGACGAACTGCTCGAAATCGCCGCACGCTGGAAAATCGAACCCGCGCGCGACCTCGCCTGCACGCACGGCAAGGTGGCGTGAGCGGGACGAACAATACGAAGCCGGGGTGCGTGCGGCTTAGATGTTGTTGCGGGTTTTTCCGTTTTTGTCTCGGCGAGTTCTCCATGCGGCCAGATTTCCGCGGTTTCGAATTGCGCGCAAAATTCACCCGGCGAGACATCAGAAGGCTCATCCGATGTGTTACCTCCGATCCTACGACAGGTGACGGAACACCGAACGATG
>BJFP01000266.1 GCA_014189875.1 Verrucomicrobiota bacterium
ATCTTCATCGAGCGGGCCATCCAGGAGAAGAAGCTCAGCCCGGAACTCCAGCAGAAAGCCGAGAAGGCGCTGGAAGCGCGCAGCCAGGCCTTCATCATGGACTGGTTCACCATCCGCGACATGCCCGGCGCCGAAGAGGACGGGAAGCTGCTGGGCCTGGCCGGCGAGGTGGCGCGGGAAGTGGGGAAAGAGAAGAAGTAGGGAGTATTCAGTGTTCAGATTAATAAGAAGGAGCAACGAATGAACCGAATGCAAAGCAAACACGGACTGTCGCGGATTTGGCCCGCATTGGGCGCAGTGGCGATGATGGCGGCATGGATGGCGGGCAGCGCGGGCGCTTGGGCAGCGGAGCCGCCTGCGAATGTGCGGACGTGGACCGGCGCGGTGAGCGCGAATTGGGCCGACGGCGGGAACTGGACCGGCGGGGCCGCGCCGGGCGCGGCGGACGATGTTGTGATCGATGGCGGCAAGTCCCAGCCCGTGCTGGACCTCGCCACGGGGGCTGTGACCGTCAAGTCACTGACCCTCGGCGGCAAGACGGCGGCCGCGACGCTGAGCTTAGCCAATGGCAACGTTACGGATAAGATTCTGATCATCAAAGGCGATGTGACCGTCGGCACGAATGGCGTGTTGACTCATGCGAACGAGACCGCCACGGGAACCGCCGTGGGAGACGAGACGCAACGGCTCGGCCTGGAGGTCGGTGGCAATCTGACGATTGGCGCAGGCGGCGCCATCCGGGTGGCGGGTTGCGGCTACGCCAAGGGCGCTGGTCCGTACAAAGCCGGCAGTTCCTCGGGCGGCGTTCACGGCGGCGAGGGTGGTTTCGGATTTCTCAATGATTCCGGTTTTGGTGTGCGGACGACCCCGACCTACGGTTCGGTGCCGAGCCCTGTAACCGCGGGCGGCGGATCCGCTTATTGTGCTGGCGGCGGGGTGGCGGTTTTGCGTGCCGCCGGCCGGGTGTCCGTCAACGGTGTGATCGATGCCACCGGCGGCAGTGGCATCGGCGGCGGCGGCGCAGGCGGTTCGGTGAACATCCGGGCTGGCGAACTGCTGGGCAATGGGAGCATCTCGGCGAAAGGCGGCGATGGGGTCCCATCCTGCAGCGGCGGTGGCGCCGGTGGTGGCCGCATTGCCGTCGTGCTGACAAAAGCCGCGACCTTCGGCAGCGTCACGATGAGCGCTGCGGGAGGAACCGGCGGCGGCAAGGATATGGGGTATGGGGCCGCCGGAACGATCTATCTGCAAGGCGCCGGGCAAGCGGCCGGCATGCTCATCGTTTCGAATCCTCCGTTGGTCGGGGTGGGTGGTGCGCGGACCCTGATCGGTCCGGAAGTGCCTGGCGACGTTCCGGCAGATGTGCGGGTGCTGGACCGCGCCCGCTACGTGGTGACGCGTGATACGAGCGTGGTGCTCGACAACAACAGCCTCTGGCGGCACTTCGAGGTGCAGCGCTGCGCCTACGTGCGTACCGATGACGGCAAGTTGGAGACATGGGACCTGCAACCGCTGACCGGTCGCAAACATATCTGGCCGAAGGTCGATCCAAGGACCGCTGCTTCGACCGCACCTTCAACACTGCCTCCCGCCGACTGGGCGGGGCTGGCCATGGACGACAGCGCCTGGCCGCGCGTTCGCCTGCCCCGGCCGGTGCCGGGCGGTCGGAGCGGCGGTCGCGGTGACGCGTTGCGTCCTCAGTCGCGGGAAGGAGAAACCGCTGCCATTCTCCTGCGCGGCAAGTTCGAAGTGAAGAAGGCTGATCTGCTCAAGTCGTGTCGTCTTTCCGTGGACTATGTGGGCGGTATCGTGGTTACGGTCAACGGCAAGGAAGTGCTTCGCCGCCATGTGCCGGGCGATAAGCCGGACCTTCTAGCCCTGGCCGAAGACTATCCCAAGGACGTGTTCGCGAGTGAGGCGTGCGATCGGTACGCGCGAGAGATCAGCATACCCGTTGCGCTGCTGCGGCCAGGCGTGAACGTGCTGGCCATCGAGGTGCATGCCGCCCCGTATAACCGGGCTTATGTCAAGATGCTCGAGGCTGCCGACCAGGGAGGTTTCTGGGAGCCCATCGGGTTGTTGAGCGCACAGATGTCCGTCTCGCCCGCTGCCGCCGTGGTGGCTAACGTGGCGCGGCCCGCGGGCATCCGGATCTGGAACTGCGCGCCGTACGATACGGTCAGCGTGTTCGACTACGGCGATCCGGGCGAGAGTCTGCGGCCGGTCGCGATCCACGCCGCGCGCAATAGCGTCTTCTCCGGGCGGCTGATGGTCAGCTCCGATCAGACGATCAAGGGGTTGAAGGCGACGGTGTCGGATTTGGCATTTGCAGGGCCTTCGCTTGCCGAAGGCGGGGCCGGCACGCCGGCAAGCGGCGGCACTAAGGGAAGCGGCGCCAGTCTCCCATCCTCCGCCATGCAGGTCCGCTATGCCGTGCCGGTCGTGACCGGCGCGCCGCCGGCGAATGCTTCCAGCCCGGGGGAGTTTTCGGGAGGTAAATCCAGCGTCGCCCCGCATCGCTTCGATGGCCTGCTCGAAAATATTCCGGCGGAAATCCCGGTGAGCCAGGCCCCGGCCCCGATGGAGACTTTTCGCGGCCGGATGGAGCGGAAGGTCATGACTCCCGGCGCAGTGGCGCCGCTGTGGTTCACGGTGCGGGTGCCCCGGGAGGCCAAGCCTGGGTTGTACGAGGGGCGGGTTACGATCAGTGCCGAGGGTCTGCCGTCCACCAACGTTCCGTTGCGTGTGAGCATTAGTGAATGGACCCTGCCGGATCCGCAGGACTTCCGCATGCACAACTTTGCGTACAATGATCCGGAGGTCGTCGCCGGGCAGCATGGGGTGCCGCTCTGGTCGGATCGGCATTTCGAACTGCAGGGGCGCTCGCAGGCGCTGATGGCCGAGGCGGGCTCGCGCCAGGTCTTCGTCAATCTCTGCCCGGGTGCGCTGGGGAATTCCGAGGGACTGGTCCGCTGGATCAAGCAGCCGGACGGCAGTTACAAGCACGACTTCAGCGCTTTCGACAAGTATCTGGACATGGTCGCCAAGTCTGTCGGCAAACCCTTCCCCTTGCGGCTGAACTGCTGGCGGGAGCTTGAACCGAACCAGAAGGACAGGTGGGTGTCATTGCTCGATCCGGCCACGGGCAAGATCAGTCGCATGAAGCAGCCGGCGCTCGACAGCAAGGAGGCGCTGGCCTTGTGGAAGCCGGTCTTCGACGAGGTGCTCAAGAAGATCAAGGCCCGTGGCTGGTTGGACGTGACGGCCCTGGGCTGGATCGCCGGTCAGGAAGGGCCGACCGAGGATGTCGTCGGGCTCGCGAAGCAACTCTGGCCCGAGGCCGTCTGGGGGATCCTGTCTCACGACATGACTCGGGATTGGAAAGACCGTTTAGGAAACCCCTGGGTCAAGCTGCGCTACGCCCAAACGTGCTATAGCTTCGGGTTCCCTTCCGTTCGCGGTTATCGCGAGCTGCTGCAGCCGCAGTCCGTCGTTCTCTGCAACACGTACCGCTGGTGTTGGAGCGACAGCACGCCCCTGAACGACCAGCGCCGGGTCGGCGAAGACATCGTCATGTCGGGCCGCGATGGCGTCAGCGATTTCGGCGTCAACGGCGGCGGCGTCTCGTGGCCCTCCGGACCGGCGCTTACGCAAAATGCCATGCTCTATCCCGGCCCCGACGGGCCGGTGGCCACCGAGCGTTACGAGATGTTCCGCGAGGGCGTGGAAATGGCGGAAGCGCTGATCTTCATTGAGCGGGCCATCCAAGAGAAGAAGCTCACCCCGGAACTCCAGCAGAAAGCCGAGAAGGCCCTGGAAGCGCGCAGCAAGGCCTTTCTCAAGGACTGGTTCGTTATCCGCGACATGCCCGCCGAAGAGGACGGGAAGCTGCTGGGCCTGGCCGGGGAGGTGGAGAAGGAGCTGGGGAAAGGGAAGCAGAAATGAATCCGGCGCGAAAATCGATGCGCCCGTCCTTTTTCCCTATGCATTTTCCAGGCTGAGGATATTTCCACCGCCTCATACGACAGCCTTCTGTCAAAATAAAACTCATTGCCCCCATGAATCTGCCGACGCCCGACCAAGCGCGCTCACTCCCCGAAGCCTGTCCGTATTCCGGCCTTGCACTGCGCGACGAGCAGAATGCGGTCCTGCAAAGACTTTCCTGGGAGACGGTGTCGAAGTATCCGCATGCGGGAATCGCGAAGTAACTACTCTCAAACAATGCGCACCATGAAGAAGAGCAACCCTGCCACGACGCGAACTCAATGCGTTGCCTGGATAGCAGCCTTCGGCCTGTTGCTTGTCGCGATTTCGGGCGGATCGGCTCAGGAATCGAAGACGACCCCGCAGGCCAAGTCCCCGCCCAGAGGACTTCGGATCGTTTACAGTGGCGACAGTTGGCATCGCTTCATGCCGGGCCTCATGGAACGCATAGGGGCCGCTGCGGGCATCACGGACCAGAAGGTGCGGTCGAGCTGGGCCATGAATACCGGCGGGTACGGAAACTTCGGCGCGTTGATTGAGGCTGGCGACTTCGACGTCATTAGCTGGGGTCGGCCCGGTTGGAGCAGTGGTCAGCTCACTGATTTCCTAGGGCAGGGCGTCATCGGGAAAGGGCTGAAAGGCAATCCAAACTTCCGGTTTTACGTGCAGATGGCGTGGAGTGTCGGCGACGGCCCGGGACACAAGATCGAGACGAAAGACGACTACGACAAATCGAATCTCACGGATGTAAAAGCCGCATTCGACCGTGGACGCAAGACAGTGGAGACCCTGGCCGACGAGAACAACAGGAAGCACGGCCGGCAGGTCGTTCTGCTTGTGCCCGTGGGCGAAGCAGTGACGAAGCTGCGGACCATGATCGTTGAGGGAAAAGTTCCGGGTGTGAAGAAGCAATCGGAAATCTTCGCCGACTCGATGCCGCACCCCGGCCCGCTCGCCGCGGAACTGGCCGCGTATTGCAACTATGCCGCGATCTACCGGACGTCGCCAGAGGGGCTGCGGGTCAAGGATGGAGTTACTGACGAACAACATGCGATCCTGCAGAAGCTCGCGTGGGAAACGGTCTCCAAGTATCCGTATGCGGGGATCGCGAAGTGACTCCTCTCAACTGATGCACACCATGAAAAAAATGCACAAGACAGTCGCGCGGTGGATTCCGTGTATCTGCGGGTTTCTGGCCTGGGCCGCCTGCACCATGGCCGAGGAGCCGAATCGATCCACAACGAAGCCAGGGGGACAAGCAACCAACCACGGAACTGCGGATGTGACAGGAGGGAACGCGCGCCCATGAACGCGAAAATCAACATTATTTTGAGGAGCATGGCGTTCCTTGCAATTGTTTTGCCCTTTACCGGAAGGCTGGTTGCCGACGAGATTGAGGAGGAGGCGGAGAAGACTGTCAGCTTTCTCAAGGGCGTCTTGGTTCGCGACGAGAAGGCTGCGGGCAGACCCATCACCCGGATCGATCTTTCCGGAACGGCGGTGAACGGCGCAGCTTTGAGGAAGCTTGGAGGGCTCCGAAGTTTGCACGACCTGAATATCAGTGACACAAGGCTGGCGGACGGAGGAGTGAAGGGACTCGCCGAGTTCAAGAGCTTGCAGAGCCTGAACCTCGCCAACACACAGGTGACGGACACGGGGCTCATGGAACTCAATGGGCTCGACAACTTGCGGAACCTGCTTCTGACCAACACACAGGTAACAGACACGGGGCTCTTGGAATTCGCGGGGCTCCACCGTTTGCAGAACCTGGGTCTCAGCCACACGCTTGTGACGGATGTCGGGCTAAAGTCACTGGCAGGGCTCGAGAACTTGCAGAAACTGGACCTCACCTATACGGGAGTTACGGACGAGGGACTAAAGGATCTGTCCGGGCTGAGGAATTTGCAGGACCTGAGCCTCAGTAATACGGGGCTGACGGATACGGGGCTCAAGGAACTTGCAGGGAACAAGAGTCTGCAGAGCCTGTCCCTGACTGGCACAAAGGTGACAGCCGCCGGAGTGAAGGAGATCAGAGGGCTTGACCGCCTGCGGAACCTGGACCTCAGTTATACGGAGATGACGGACGCGGGGCTCAAGGAACTCGCAGGGTTCAGGAGCTTGCAGAGTCTGAACCTAAGTCATTCGCAGGTTACGGGAGCCGGACTCAAGGAACTTGCCGGGCTCAACAGGTTGCAGAGCCTGGATCTCATCAGCGCGCCCGTGACGGACATGGGACTCAAGGAACTCGCGGGACTCAAGGGCTTGCAGAGCCTGAACCTCAGCTACACGGAGGTGACGGACGCGGGGTTCGACGGGATCAAGGGACTCAAGCGCTTGA
>BJFP01000267.1 GCA_014189875.1 Verrucomicrobiota bacterium
GTACTTTCGGAAGCACAAGGCCGCCAACGCCCCATGCCGTGAACAACATGCCGTAATTCATGCCGAAACTTTTCAGGCCCCACAGCTCCTTCGTGAGCGAAGGAAAGAGCGAGAGGTTTGCGCCGTAATTTGCGCCGATGAGCGCGGCGAGCGCGACGATGACGACGGGCAGCGTGTCCTTCGATCCCGTGATCGGGATCGCGGCGAACATGAGCGCGGCCTGCACGATGAGCACGAGGCAGAGCGTCCAGCGGCGTCCGATCTTGTCCGAGAGCGTCCCGGCGATGACGCGCCCGCCCGCATTGCCGACAGCCATGACGGCGACGGCCACGAATGCGAGCGGACCCATGCTTTTTTTCGCCATGCCGCTCACGCTGCTGATGACCATGAGGCCCGCGCCTGAGCCGATGAGGTAGATGAGCCACAGCAGCCAGAAGCGCGGCTGCCGGACGATCTCGCCGGGCGTCGCGCCGGCGGCGGGCGTCGCGCCGGACGTTTTTGCAGCGGAAAATCCCGCGGGCGGATTCACGAGAAATTGCGCGAGGCCTACGACGATCACTGTGAGCAGGACGCTGTAAACTCGCATCGCATGAAGCACGCCCTCGCTCGGCGTTCCATATTTCAAAAGATAATCCGTGAGCGGCGCGAGATACACGGGCGCGAGGCCGAAGCCCGCGACGACGAGGCCCGCGATGAGCCCGGTCTTCGCGGGCGGAAACCATTTCAACGCGGGCGGCGTCGCCGACGAATAGCCGAAGCCGATGCCCGTGCCCGCGAGCACACCGAAGCCGATGATCCAGTTCCAATAATTCGTGGAGAGCGACGCAACGTAAAATCCGATGCCGACCAGCGCGCCGCCGATCGTCGCCGTGATGCGCGGGCCAAATTTGTCCTGGCAGCGCCCCGCGAGAATCATCGCGCCCGCAAAGACGAGGCAGCACACGGCGTAGGGATCGTTCGGCTGCGAACCCTGCCAGCCGAATTCCTTTTCGATCACGCCCTTCACAAGGCTCCACGCATAAAGGATGCCGAGCGCGAGATTGATGCCGAGTCCGGCAAAGGTGACGATCCAGCCGCGGTTCGCGGAGGTGTGGGGTGTGTCGGTCATGGTGGGAGGTGATTGAAAATTATCCGTAGCCGCCGACGGCAGGAGGCGGGCACTTCAAACGCGGAACGTGGAGCGCGGAAGGCGGGGGGAAATCAGCCCGCCTCCTGCCGTCGGCGGCTACGGATTTCCGCCGCGCTCCGGATTGCTCACGCTTGCTCGTCATTTGCGGGTTCGCAGTGCCTTGCGCTTGCGCGCGGTTTTCTTCCGCGCGGTTTTCTTCCGCGCGGTTTTCTTCCGCGCGGTTTTCTTCCGCGCGGTTTTCTTCCGCGCGGTTTTCTTCGTGCGCTTCGCCGTGGGCTTGCGTGCCTCTTTAGAAAGCCGCGCGTGCTCATCGAGCAGGTAGCGGTCGGTCATGCCGGAGACGTAGTCGCACACCGTGCGGTGCAGCCCCCCCCGGTCCACGCGGCGCGCGGTCGCCTCGCCGAGCAGCTCGGGCTTTTTCAGATATGCCTGAAAGACGTTGCCGAGCATCTCGCACGCTGCCTTGTTCGCACCGGCGACGCTCGGGTGGTAGTAGAGGTTTTTGTAGAGGAATTTCCGGAGCTGCACATTCGCGCGTCGCAGCGCATCGCTGTAGGCGATGAGCGGGCGCGAGTAGGCGCGCACGTCGTCGGCACTGCGGACACCCGCGGATTCTATGCGCGCCGAACTCGTGCGGACGACATCGGCGACCTGACGATCGATCAGGCAGCGGATCGCGTATGCGCGAAGCTCCGCACCTTTCAGCCCTGGAAAATCGCGGCGCACCTGGGCCTCGGTGTCGCTCCATGCTTCGAGGTCGGCGAGTTGCCGCGGCTCGAGCAGCTTGAAGTCCAGGCCGTCATCGAGGTCGTGGCTGTAGTATGTGATCTCGTCTGCGAGATTTGCGACCTGCGCCTCGAGCGAAGGGTGCGTCGTGCGCTTCCCGCCCGGCTTTGTGCTCTCGTAAAAACGCGCGTGCTTCTGCAGTCCCTCCCGGACCTCGTGGCTGAGATTCAGGCCGGGGAATTTCGGGTAGCGCAGTTCGATCACGTCCACGATGCGCAGGCTCTGCTCATTGTGATCGAAGCCGCCGTGCTCGTGCATCAGCTCATCGAGCGTCTCCTCGCCCGTGTGCCCAAAGGGCGGATGCCCGAGGTCGTGCGCGAGCGCGATCACTTCGGCGAGATCCTCATTCAGCCCGAGCGCACGCGCGATGGTGCGCGTGATGTTCGCGACTTCAAAAGTGTGCGTGAGCCGCGTGCGCAAGTGATCGCCCGTGCCGTTCAGAAAGACCTGCGTCTTGTATTCCAACCGGCGAAACGCGCGGCTGTGGATTACGCGCGCGCGGTCGCGTTGGTAATCCGTGCGATGCGGATGCTTCGGCTCGGGATGGATGCGCCCCTCGGAATCGCCCGATTTTTGCGCGTGGCTCGCGAGCATCACGCGCTCCTGCGCCTCCAACTCGTCCCGCGTGCGGATCACTTCCGCTCCCCCTTCGTCTTTGCATCACTTTGCGCCGACTGCGCATCAATGTGCGCAATGTCCTGCTCGATGCGCCGCTGCATCGCACGCGCCGCCGCGCGGATGATGAGGATGTCGAACACCGCGAGCAGCAGCCCGGCGATGGTGAGCCAGGTGCATATCGCCCAATAGAGAAAGTAGAGCCACACGTGGTTGCGCGCCCATGCATCAGGGATCAGCCACGCACCGAGGAACAGCATGAGCATCGCCGCGAGCATGATCCACATCATGAGGTTCCGGCGCAACTGGGTGTTGCGAAGGATGCCTTTCGTAAGAAGGATGATGGCGCGGAACATCGCGCAGACATTTCGTTTTCCCCATGCCTGCCGTCGAGCAAAGAAAGCTCGCGAAACATCCGTAGCCGCGTTTGTGAAAACGTGGGCACTCTTTTCTCCCGTGCTGGAAAATCAGCCCGCGCTTTTACAAGCGCGGCTACGCGCGAGGGAAAAAATTCCGTTCGCAGCCGGGGCGGATCGCACCGATAAGCTGCTGGACATGAAACTGCGGCAAAACCAAGTCTGGCATCTCGGCGGCGAATTCCTGCGCATCGTCGCGCTTGATCGGCTGGAGGTGCAATACAAGACGATGAAAAATCTCGCGACCGGCGAGGGAAAGCATGTGACTGCGACGAAGAAGGAATTTTGCAGGCTCATCAAGGGCGCGAAGCTGCTCGCGCCCGAGGAAGAGGCCGGCTTCCGCGCGCTGTAGCCGCTACTTTTGCACGCGCTGCTTCCGCGCATCGAGGATCGCGGCGAATACAAAAAGCCCCGCGGCGACGAAGATGCACGAGTCCGCGACATTGAACGCGGGCCACGGATTTGCAAAGCGGACGTGCAAATCCACGAGCAGAAAATCCACGACGTAGCCGTGGACGAAACGATCCGTGACGTTGCCAAGAATGCCACCGAGCAGCAGCGGCACGGCGACGCGCGACGCAGCATCGGTGAAGACATTTTTCCTCCACGCGATCAGCAGGCCGATGAACGCCGCGATCGAGATCACGATGAACACCCACGGATGGTCGCTGAGGAAGCTGAACGCCGCGCCGGTGTTCCCCCAATGCACGATCGAAAACCAGCCGGGGATCACGTCCACATCGAGCGGCAGATGTGCCGTTTTCGCGATCACATCGGGAAATTGCGCGAGGTTTTTCTCGTCCGGTCGCAGCGCTAAGTGCGTGAAAATCCACCACTTCGTGAGCTGGTCGAGCGCGTAGGCGGGCAGCGCGATGGAGGCGAGGAACTTCATCTATGCGGGCAGCGCTTCGTCGCAGCGCGTGCAGACACCCTTCGCGGTGAGCGGCTGCTGGCGCCAGCAGCGCGGGCATTGCGGCTGGCCGCTGCGGAAGACTTTCGCGACCGGCTCGGCGCCGGAGGCGAGCGTGAGTTCGCTGATGATCAGGAATTCCTCCAACTCGGCTTTGTCAGCATTCAGCGCGGCGTGCTGCGCGTCGGCGACTTCGAGCGTGATGGCGGCTTCGAGGGACTTCGCGATGGTCTTCGCCTGGCGCGCGGGCTCGATGGCTTGCTGGTAAATGGCGGCGCGTAGCTTTAGCCATTCGTCCACCTTTGCTTCGAGTGCTTCGTCGCGGAGCGCGGCGTTGGCCTCGGGGAGTTTCTCGATGTGGATGCTCGTCTTCTTACCGGAAAATTCCCACGCCTCGTCGGCAGTGTAGGCGAGGATCGGCGCGAGGAGTTTCGCCACGGCGTCGAAGCACGCGTGCATCACGCTTTGCGTCGCCCGGCGACGCAGGGAATTCGCGGCGTCGCAGTAGAGACGGTCCTTCGTGATGTCCACGTAGAGCGCGCTCAGTTCGACGGTGCAGAATTGGTTCACGGTCTCGAACACGCGGCGGAAGTCGTAGGCCTCGTAAGCCGCGCGGCAGGTCGCGATGACGCCCTGCAATTTCGACAGCACCCACCGGTCCACCGTCGTTGCGCCATTTTTTAAGCAGGAAGCCATGAAATCAGGAATATGGCTCATGTCCGCCTCGTGTCCGCCCCCCTTCCTGTCTTCCTGCCTTCCTGCTTCAAAATCCGAAATGTTCGCCAGCAGGATGCGCAGCACGTTGCGGAAACTGCGATATGCCTCGCTCGTGCGCGCGAAGCTGTCCTCGGAAAAAGGAACGTCGTTCGTGAAATCCACGCTCGCGGCCCACAGGCGCACGATGTCCGCGCCGAATTTGCCGACGAAATGCTCGGCCTCCATCGGCTTCTTGTAGGTGCCCTGGTCGCTCTTGCTGACTTTCTTCTTCGTATCCTTGTCCACGACGAAGCCGTGCGTGATGACCGTCTTGTAAGGCGCGTGACCGGTGAGCGCGACGCTCGTCATGAGCGACGACTGGAACCAGCCGCGATGCTGGTCGGTCGCTTCGAGATACACGTCGGCGACTCCGCCGCACGCCTTCAGCTCCGGATGCCGCGAGGTCACGGCCTGGTGCGAGACGCCGGAATCAATCCACACATCAAGCGTGTCGTTGCGGCGCGAAGTGCCCGCGGGCAACCCGAGCTGCGCGGCCCACCAAGCGTCGTCCTTTTCAAACCACAGGTTTGTGCCCCCGTTCTCGACGAGGTCGGCGACCTGCAACGCCAGATCGGCACGCACGATGGGCGTCCCATTCTCCTCGTAGAAGACCGGCAGCGGCACGCCCCACGTGCGCTGGCGCGAGATGCACCAGTCGGGTCGCGATTCGACAGTGCCGTAGATGCGGTTGCGCCCCCACGCGGGCACCCACTCGGTCTTGTCGATCGCCGCGAGCGCATCGGCGCGGATGGCGTCCACGTTGATGAAAAACTGCTCCACCGCGCGGAAGACGATGGGCGTCTTGCTGCGCCAGCAATGCGGGTAGTCATGCAAGTATTTCTGCGGTTCTCCAAGCAACGCGCCGCTCTCGCGGAGGAAAGTGACGATCTCGGCGTTGGCATCGAAGACATACTTGCCGACCCACGCAGGCACGCCGACGTCCTCGGTGAATTTGCCGAAGTCGTCCACCGGCGACAGCACGGGCAGTCCGTTTTGCTGACCGGCAATGTAGTCGTCCTTGCCGTGGCCCGGCGCGATGTGGACTTGGCCGGTGCCGGTGTCCATCGTGACGAAGTCGGCGGTGATGATTTTTGACTTTCGGTCGAGGAATGGATGCTGCGCTTCCCATCCTTTCATATCGCTGCCTTTCACCCGAATCGGCTGACCCTCTGTGTTCGCCATCAGTTTCAGCCCGCTGCTTCCAATCCCTGCTTCGGAAGATTCAATGAAGTTCTTCCACGCCTCCTTCACATAAAGTTCCTCAGCGAAGAAAAACCATTCGCTGCTTCCATCGGTGTTCTTACGCGGCACGACGACATAATCGGCATCGGGATTGACCGCTATCGCCACGTTCGCAGGAAGCGTCCACGGCGTCGTAGTCCAGATAACCATGTTCACTTTTCCAGCATGCGGGCCGCTGACGATTGGGAACTTCACATAGATCGCCGGGTCCGTCTTCGGCGCATATTCCACCTCCGCCTCCGCGAGCGCGGTCTGCGCGCCGGTGCTCCAATACACGGGCTTCTTCGACTGATACACGAGGCCCTTCTCCACGAGCTTCCCGAACGCGCGGATGATGTCCGCCTCGTAGCCCGGCGCGAGCGTGAGATACGGATCCTCCCACGAGCCGAACACGCCCAGCCGCTTGAACTGCCCGCGCTGGATATCGATGTATTTGCGCGCAAACGCCTCGG
>BJFP01000268.1 GCA_014189875.1 Verrucomicrobiota bacterium
CGTCACCGTTCTTGATGTCCGCAGTCGCGAGCACGCCTGCGCTGTTGAAGGCGAAGATTTTCCCATCAAGAATCACCGGGCTGATCGTCGAGGGATTGATCTGCTTCGAGCGCCAGACCTGATCGGGCGCGCTGCCGTCTGCTTTCGGCGAGAGCGCGGTGATGCCGTTCGACGGCGCATAAATCACGCCTTGCGCGACGACGCTCGAACTCGATGTGGATGCGCCCTCGGCGTAATTCCACAGCACGCTCCCGGTCACCGGATCCACGCCGGTGAGACCTTTCGACGACTGTAGCACGACGACCGGTGCGGACTTCGCATCCGCACGCCACGTCACGGGGCTCGACCAGTTTGCGGCCTTTGGCCGTTCGAGTTTCCACAGGTTGCGCCCGGTCTTCACGTCAATGCCCACGGTGTAGCTCTCGCTGTCGCTTTCGATCACCGTCACGAGCGTCTCGCCGATGACGAGCGGCGACGACGCCATGCCGAGGCTGTTGCTCACATTTGGATAATCCACCGTGAGCCCGCGCAGCCACAGCAGGTTTCCATCGAGGTCGAAGGCGGCGAGATCGTTGCTGCTGAAAAGTGCAAAGATGCGCTTGCCGTCGCTGCACGGCGTACAGGCGGCGATGGAAGTCTTCGGATGCGACATCGTGCGCCCCGTGGCCTTGAGTTGACGCTCCCAGATCTTTTTGCCGTCGTCGGAATCGAAGCAGAAAACATGCAGCCGCTCCTGCTTCGGCCCGCTGGAGCACGTCACGAAGACGCGTTTCCCGACGATGATCGGACTCGCAAGCCCGCGTCCTGGCAGTGGCGCGGTCCAGTCAACCTTTAGCTTCGCGGGGATCTTGGCATCGGCGACCGTGCCCGCGCTGTCCGGCCCGCGGAACTGCGGCCAGTCGGCGGCGGCGAGAGGAAAGGGGAGTGCGGCGAGAGAGAGTGCGAGGAGGCGTTTCATGGGTTGGGGAAAATGTGTGGTGCCGAAATCAGCCTCTTAATCCTAATCCGCATCGGTGCATAGTTCGTCGGCGGGTGAGGGGATTATGAATAAGAGCAAGAGAAGATGGGATCACTTGGTGGAGAGGATCGCGGTGCCGGTGCTGTCGCACACGCGGAGCTGGAATTCCCACTCGACCGTCCACTCCTCCTTCTGCTCGTCCTGACAGCACTTCACAAGAATGGTGTTCGCGCCTTTTTTGAGCCGGCGCTTCATCTTATATTGGTCCATCTGCGCGCCGCGGTGGTACTCGTCTCGGCTGAAAAGCAGCTCGCCGTTTAGCCACACTTTCCATCCGTTCTTGCAGCCGAGCCGCAGCTCGGCCTCGCGTTCCGTGGCGGAGTCAAATGTCGTCACCCCATAGCCCGTCACGCCCTTGAGCAATCCGAATGGCTTGTTGAAATCGAACTTCCCGCGCTCGTCTTTGCTCTCGACTGTCTTCCATTTCACCTTGCCTGTCTTGCCATTGTATTCCGTATCGGGCTTCACTTCGCGCTCCGGCGGAAACACGGTGTCGAAGCCTTTCCGATCCGTGTTATCGAACGGTCCGATCACGTTCCACTTCATCAGAAATCCGAAGTGCTTCGGCAGGTCCACCGTCACGCCGAGCTTCTTCAGCGCGCCTGCGATTTCGTTCGTCTGGTCTTCGTCGCGCACCGCATCGAGCGCGTGAAGGTACGCGAATTTCGCGTCGTCTCCGGCTTTCGATTTCGCCGCGGTGATCAGCCGTGCGAGGGCGCCGCGGCGGAGTTCCTGCACGGGATCATTGACGAGCCCCGGCTCGATCTTGTCCGCGAGCGCGGCGTCCGTTTTTGCGATGAGATCAAATGCAAGCTGGCGCGCCGGTGCCGCGTTCTTCGTGTCCTTCAAAAATGCCTCCACCTCCGCAAGCGGCAGCGGCTGCTTCGCGTGCAGCGCCGCATCGGTGATCGCGTCGGCTGCGAGGCGCAGCCAGTTGTCCACCACCACGCCGCGCGTTCCCGTCGCAACCAGCAGCGCGGGCAGGGCGCGCGGGCCTTCGCTCACGACCGCTTTCCACGCCGCGGCTGCCGCCTCGTTTCCTGCGCCTTCGCGTCCTGTCGCAGCGAGCGCCTTCACGGAATCCTCCACCGCGGCACGGAGCGGCGCGAGGGATGCGAGGAAGAAGGCGGCGGGGAGAAAAATTACACGGTTCAACATGGCGGGATAATCCCGCTGCGCCCGGCATCCTTGGCAAGCACGAACGCGGACGGCGGATGAAGATTACATTCCGGGAGCCGAACTGTTCACCCCGGGGCGTACACGAAAATGCGCGAAAGATTCCGTGTCGAAATCCGCCGCGCTTCGTGTCTTTCCGCCTCATTGGCGGGCCTGCTCCCGTGCCCGGTTAGAACGGCACGTCGTCGGCCTGCACGTCGAGGTCGGGATCGGCGGGCGGGCGGGGCGGGCTCGATGGGGGGCGGCGCTGCGGCGGCGCGCTGCTGCGGGGCGCGGCGGATTGCGAGCCGCCTTCTTCGCCACCGCCACCGGGAGCGCCACCTTCGCGGCTGCCGAGGAATTCGAAGCTCTCCACGACGACGCGCAGCTTGCTCATTTTTTTCCCGGTCGTCTTGTCGTCCCATTGGTCGAGCTTCAGCCGGCCATCAATGAAGATCGGTTTCCCTTTTTTGAAATACTCGCCGATGACTTCCGCCGTGCGGCCCCACGCTTCGAGGTCAATGAACGTGACTTCCTCGCGCTTCTCGCCGCCCTCGGGCGTGAACACACGGTTGATGGCGATGCCGAAATTGGCGATCGCGGTGCCCTTGGGCGTGTACTTGATCTCGGGATCCCTGGTGAGGTTTCCCATGAGCATGACTCTGTTCAGGTTTGGCATGTGCGCGGGGAGTTGAGCGTTGCGGTGTCGGGAAAAAAGGGGCGCGGGCCTTCATGCGAAGGCCCGCGCTGATCCTTAGGCAGCGGCCTTCTGCTTCGCGTGCAGGCGGGCGTACTGCTGGCGGTACACTTCGCCGTCGAGCTTGAAGCGCGCCTTGATCTTGTCGAGCGCGGCGGGCTCTGCGCTGAACACGAAGTTCACGAAGTAGCCGCTGTCGAGATCGCCTTTGACGTAAGTGAAGTGGCGCTGGTCCATTTTCTGAGTGCTCTCGACTTTCGCGCCTTCGGTGGCGAAGTCTTTTTCGAGACGCTCGATGACTTTCTGTGCGCTGTCTTCCTTGCCTTTGAGATTGAGGACGAGGAGTCCTTCGTAACGGTGGTTCATATTAGTTTGTCGGTGTGTTGGTGTTGAATTGGTTCATTGCGGAAGGCAGGTCGTGTTCCTGCGAAAACCGGACGGCCTCGACGGCACGGTCGAGAGACTGCTCGACTAGCGGGCGCTCGTCCACGGCAAATCTGCCGAGCACATGGCCCACCGCGGCGCCCGGCTCCGAGGAGCCGATGCCGATGCGCAGCCGCGGGACTTCCTGCGTGCCGAGGTGAACGAGGATGTTGCGGAGGCCGTTGTGGCCGCCGTGGCTTCCGCGTTCACGGATGCGCAGGCGTCCCAGCGGGAGCGCCATGTCGTCGAGCACGACGAGCACGCGGGCGGGCTCGATTTGGTAAAATCGGGCCAGTGCGCTCACGCTTTCGCCGCTGAGGTTCATGTAGGTCTTCGGTTTCACGAGCCAGACGCCGTTCGCGAGAACAGCGTCTGCCTGCCATTTTTTTTCAGACCGGAAGGTGGCTCCCGAAGCGGCGGCGAGACGGTCGAGGACCATGAAGCCGACGTTGTGACGGGTGCCCGAATACTCCCGGCCTGGATTTCCCAGGCCGACGAGCATCCGGAATGTGGGTCCGTCGGGAGCCATTCATCCGGGCCGGAAAAATTACTTCTTCGCGGGTTTCGCGTCCTTGCCCTTGTCGCCTGCGGCTGCGGCTTCCGCGCCGGCCTCGGGCTTCTTTTCCTTGATGACTTCGGGCTCGGTCGCGGCTGCACCTTCGGCAGGAGTCGCGGCGACTTCCTCGACGGCGGGCGCGGCGACGTGCAACACGCTGGTCTCGGGATTGCCGAGCGCGGTGACGCCTTCGGGGAGCGGGAGATCCTTGATGTGGATGGCGTCGCCGATTTCGAGAGGGGTGACATCAATGACGATGGAATCGGGAAGATCCTTCGGCAAGCACTGCACCTCGATGGAGCGCAGGAGCTGCTCGATGATGCCGCCGGAATTCTTCACGCCGCTCGCCTCGCCGAAGACGAGGACAGGCACGGTGGTGTGCATCTTTTCATCCGCACGCAGCGCGTGGAAATCGAGGTGCATGATGTGGCGCTTCAGCGCGTGATGCTGCACGTCCTGGATGAGTGCGAGAGTCTTTTCACCGCCGGCGATTTCGAGGTCCACGAGGACGTGCTCGCCGCTGGTCTTGCCGAGCGCTGCCTTGAGTTCCTTCGCGTTGAGCTGGAGGTTCTGCGGCTTGCCGAGGTGTCGTCCGTAGATGACTGCCGGGACGAGGCCCGCGTGGCGTGCCTTTTTTGCTTCGACGGTGCCAGCGCCCGAACGGGGCTGCGCTTTGAGTTGGATTGCTTTGGCCATTGCTGTGTGCAGCTACTGCTGTGGTTGGTTGTTTTGCGCGGAGCCCTTTTCCTCATCTTATCCGTAATCTTAATCCGCATCCGCAGCGTGTGCCGCATCGAGAGGAGTAAGAGTAAGATTAAGATTAAGAGTTGGGGCCGGACACCGCGCGTTGTGGTTTGTTGTTGTGGTTACGTTCCGGGGATTTGGAAAAGAGAGGAGACTGATTCGTCACCGTAGATGCGCTTGATGCCTTCGCCGAGGAGCGACGCGATGCAGAGCGGCGTGATCTTGATGCCGTTGCCCTCGCGCACCGGCACGCTGTTCGTGCAGACGAGTTCGGTGATTTCAGACTCCTTGAGCCGCTGGATGCCCAGGTCGCTGAGGACGGCGTGGCTCACGCAGGCCATGATTTCCTTCGCGCCATGCTCCTTGAGCAGCCTCGCCGCCGCGGTGAGTGTGCCGGCGGTCTCCGTGAGATCATCCACGAGAATCACGGAGCGGCCTTCCACCTCGCCGATGAGGGTGGTCGCGGAGACTTCCGTCGGGCTTTTGCGACGCTTCGCGACGATGGCGAGGCTCGTGTCGAGCGCCTGTGCGTAGGCGTTCGCCATCTTCAGGCCGCCCACATCCGGCGAGACGACCACGGCATCGTTCAGGTTCTTCGACTTGAGATATTGGAGGATGACGGGCGCGGCAAAAAGGTGATCCACCGGGATGTCGAAAAATCCCGCGACCTGCTGCGCGTGGAGATCCACCGTGAGCACGCGGTTCACGCCTGCGGCGGTGAGGAGATTCGCGACGAGCTTCGCCGTGATGGGCACGCGCGGCTGATCTTTTCTGTCCTGCCGCGCGTAGCCGAAGAACGGCATGACCGCCGTGATGCGCGACGCGCTCGCACGCCTCGCGGCGTCCACCATGATGAGCAGTTCCATCAGGTTCTGGTTCGTCGGCGGGCACGTCGGCTGCACGATGAACACGTCGCGTCCGCGGATGTTCTCGTTGATCTTCACCATCGTCTCGCCGTCGGGGAATGATGCCACGGTCGCATTGCCGAGCGGGATCTTGCAATAGTCAGCGATGCGCTGCGCAAGGTTGTTGTGCGCGGAGCCGCTGAAGATTTTCAGCTCAGTTGGCGGTCGGTAGATCATCAGGAGAAAGGGGCGGGGACTCTAGGGGGCGATCTGGGAAAGGCAACGGGGATTTTCACCCCGTTTTTTGGAGCGTTCCGCGCGGGGAGAACCGGGCGGCGTCCGCTACCTCAGCCGCCAGTCTCCGAGTGCGCCGGGGTAGATCATCCGCGATCCCGGCATCAGTCCGGTGCCCCTCGTGAAGTCCACCGCGCTCCCGGTCCCGTCCAGCGTCCATGTGTAGATCTGGCCCAGGGTGTTTTGAAAAATCAGGTCAGGCAATCCGTCGCCATTCACGTCGGCACACATCGCGATCCGCCAGTCGCCCAGTGCGCCGCCGTAGAGGAATCGTGAGCCCGGCGTGAGGCCGGCCCCGGTGGAAAAATTAATGGCCTTCCCGGTGCCATCGAGGAACCAGACGTAAATCTGCCCGGCGCCGTTTTGAAAAATCAGATCCGCGGTCCCGTCATTGTTCACATCCGCACAGGCGACGACCCGCCAGTCGGCCAGTCCGCCGGGATAGAGATATTGCGACCCTGGCTTGAGTCCGGTGCCGGTCGAGAAATTCACCGCGTCCTCGCTGCCATCGAGGAACCAGACATAGATTTGCCCGGCATTGTTTTGGAAGACAAGATCCGCAAAGCCGTCCCC
>BJFP01000269.1 GCA_014189875.1 Verrucomicrobiota bacterium
TCAAGGGCATCAACGGCGCGATCGGCGGAAAGAAAGTGACATATGATTTTGCGCGGCTCATGGACGGAGCGACCGAGATCAAGTGCTCGGAATTCGGCACCGCGATGATCGAGGCGATGTAGGCGGGTTGATTGTCCGATGGGAGGGCGGGTTTCCAACCCGCCGTGCCGAGTTTTCAACTCGGCACACCGGATGTTGCCAACGCCGCGAAATCCGGCACACCCGTGGACAAGTTGCGGAGCGGACTGCGTGGCGATTTGCAAAAGATGATCGCCTTTCCACGGCTGAAGGGCCGGTTAGGATTCCCGGCCTACCCGATGCACGCCGTGTCCGTTCTGCGGACACTGCGAACGGGATTGTCCGCCTCACTCTGCGCTGAGAAAATTCCGCAGGATCGTGAGGCCGACGGCCTGACTTTTCTCCGGATGAAACTGCACGCCCGCGACATGATCTCGCGCAGCAGCGGCGGCGAAAGTCTCGCCATACGTGCTGCGCGCGATGACCGCCTGCGCGTCGTCCGTCGCCGGGTAGAAGCTGTGCACGAAATACACGAAGGGATTCGCGGGGAGCCCGGCCCAGAGTGCGTGCGGCGCGAGGTCGAGCGAGTTCCAGCCGATCTGCGGCACCTTCATTCCCGGCGTGGAAAAGCGGCGCACTTTCCCTCGGAAGAATCCGAAGCCGCGCACCCCGGGCGATTCCTCGCTCTCCTCGAAGAGCATCTGGTAGCCGACGCAGATGCCGAGAAATGGAACCCCGCTGTCGAGCACATCGCGCATCACATGCCAAAGCCCGCGTTCCTCGAGCCCGCGCACGCAGTCCCCAAATGCGCCGACGCCCGGCAGCACGATTTTTTCCGCGCGCGAAATCTCCGCGGGATCGGCGGTGAGCCGCACGTCCGCGCCGAGCGATTTCAGCGCATTGAAGACGCTGCGCACATTGCCGGAGCCGTAGTCAATCAGAGCGACGCTCATTTTCCAGATTTTGAATTTGGTTCTTCAGCAAGTCCCCTACTGATTCCAATCGCCAAGCTACCTCCTAGGAGCAACAGCATTGGATAGATCGGATTCGGGTAGGCTTTTGTTTCCTCGGAAACCATCGTGTCGATTAGCTGCCGCACTTCTACCTTGGTGAATGTTTCCTTTCCGGCCATGTGGTGCGACATCGCGGCTTGCGCCTCGCTTGGAAAGATAAACCAGACGAGCCAAAAAATCCCATCAAGCCAGCAGTAGCCCAACCCCATCAAGTAGCAGCCGACAGAATGCAATCTCTTGGCGCGGCGCTTCCAAATAGTCTGGCGGTCAGGCGAACCGGAGGTCACAGCATTCCCTTGGTGCTCGGAATCCCCGTCACGCGCGGATCGATCTGGCAGGCCGCGTCGGTCGCCTTCGCGAGGCCCTTGAAGATTGCCTCGGCCATGTGATGAGCATCGCGGCCGTAGAGGATTTCGATGTGCAGATTGCACCCCGCGTGGACGCTGAATGCGCGCATGAATTCCTCGACGAGCTGAAACGCAAAGCCGCCGATGCTCGCGACGCTTTGCGGCGCGCGGTACTCGAGGAAGGGACGCCCGCTGAAATCCACGACGACACGCGCGAGCGTCTCATCCATCGGCAGGTAGGCGAAGCCGTAGCGGCGGATGCCCGACTTGTCGCCGAGCGCCTTGGCGAACGCCTGCCCGAGCGCGATGCCGGTGTCCTCGACGGTGTGGTGCAGGTCCACCTCGATGTCGCCATCGGCCTTCACATCCAGATCCATGAGGCTGTGCCGCGCGAAGAGCGTGAGCATGTGGTCGAAGAACGGAATCTTCGTCGCGACGGTGCTCTTGCCGCTGCCCTCGATGGTGAGCTTTATTTGGATTTCGGTCTCGCCGGTCTTGCGATGGATTTGTGCGGAGCGTGGCATGGTGTGCAGTTATTCGGGCGGGTTCTCCGCGTTGGCGCGCTTTTTCGCGAGCATCTTTCCGGCAATCGCGCCGAAGGCCACGAGGGCTGCGAGCACGATGAGGATGATCGGGTTTTTGTAGAATGGAGTCTCCTCGGCTGCCACCGGCGGCGCTGCGGGGGCGGGAGCCGGCGTGGCCGCGGGCTTGGGCGTCGGCGTTGGCGTCGGCGTCGGCGTCGGCGTCGCTACCGGGACCGGGGTCTCGGGCTTGGGGGTGGCAGCTGCCTTTCGCGCGTCCGCGAGCCTTCCGGTCAGTCGCTTTGCAAATTCGTTTGCCGACCACGCGGTAGTCGCATCCTTCAGCGCCCGTTCCGCCGCATCGAGGCTGCCGCTGGCGAGCGAGGCGGCGGCCTTCTGCGTGGCGAGCGCGGACTCGTGCATCTTTTCGGTCGGCAATCCGTTCAGCCGCGTCGTCTCCGACGTCACGAACGACGCGAGCGAGGCGAGGCTCTTCTCGTTTGCGGGCTGGAGCGGGAGCCACTTCACGCCCGATTTTTCGATTGCCGAGACTGCCGCCTCCGTCGCGGCGCGTTCCTTTTTGATCAACGCGTCGAGCTGCGCGTGTTCCTGGCCTTTGGATGTCGCGAGGCGTTTGTTCTCATCCTCGCTGCGCCGCTTCATCTGCGCCTGCCGTTGCTCGAGTGCGATCCTGAGCGATGAGAGGATTCGCCGTCCAAGTTCCACGGCTTCGGGATAGGTCGCTGCGCCGGAGAAGCCTTTTTCCATCTGCGCGAAGATCGTCATCGCATCGGTGAGTTGCCCTGCGGACGACGCGAGTTTCATGCGGTTGAAAAGGATGCGGCCTGCGATCTGCACGCGTTCCTCCTGCATTTGTTCCTTCGTGAGCCACTTGCCTTCGATCTTCACCTCGCCGACTTCCACGCGCTTCGCCTCGGCGGTGAACTGGTCGAGCCGCTGCTGCGCCGCGGCGGCATGTTTGCTCTTCGGAAAGGTCGTCACGAAACCGCCGAACGCGGCGATCGTGCGTTCGTACTCGTCAGGGTTCAGCGACTCGCTTCCCGGCGCGACGGCTGCGAGCGCGGCCCACGCCTCCTCGTCGGGCTGCACTTTCTCGATGCTCGCGATCTCGTCGCGCTTGATCACGCGCTCGTCCTTGATCGTTGCCGTCACCTGCACGTTCAAAGTCACCTCCGCATCGGTCTCACTGAGAATCTTGCCTTCGACCTTGTCCCCGGATTTCAGGATGACGGTGTCCGCATGGATTGCCGCGCAGAGGCAGAAAAATGCAGACACGGTGCTGTTGATGATTCTTGCTGGCATGGAAGCCAGCGAACGAAACAGACGCCGCCACGGTAGAAAAGAGAAAATGGGAGGCGCGGTCGGAGCGCTGGCGTCCTCGCCAGCCGCGTCACACTGCCTCAGGCGCACTTCTTCCGTCTCGATTGCGAACGAAAAATAAGTGATGCTTCGCATCTTGTATTTCGTGGCCGGCGGTGACGCCGGGGATCCGCTTTGCTCGGCGTCCTTGCCATCCTGCGAGCGAGCCGCTAGGGTGCGCGCCCTTTTCTAAAAATATGAGCCGCGAACCGTCGAAACATCCTGGGTCACTTCACCGCCGTTGGTCACGCCAAGTCGTGGACGGAGCCGAGCGCGCCGCGAGCCGCGCGATGCTGCACGCGGTCGGATTTGCACGGGAGGATTTCAAGAAGTCGCAGGTCGGCATCGCGAGCACCTGGAGCATGGTCACGCCGTGCAACATGCACATTGACGGCCTCGCGCGGCAGGCCGAGGCGGGCGTGAATTCCGTCGGCGGCAAGGGTGTCATCTTCGGCACGATCACGATTTCCGACGGCATCTCGATGGGCACCGAGGGCATGAAATACTCGCTCGTCTCGCGCGAGGTCATCGCCGACAGCATTGAGACGGTGATGGGCTGCGAGCAGTTCGACGGCCTTGTCGCGATCGGCGGCTGCGACAAAAACATGCCCGGCTGCCTCATCGCGATGGCGCGGCTGGATCGCCCCGCAGTGTTCGTTTACGGCGGCACCATTTTGCCCGGCTGCATCACCGGCATCCTCGCGGAAAAACGCCTGAACCGCGAACGCGCCGCGCTGCTCGGCGACAAGCCGCTCGACATCGTCTCGTGCTTCGAGGCGGTCGGCAAACACGCCGCCGGCGAGCTCGACGAGCGCGAACTTGCGCTCATCGAGGAAAACGCAATCCCCGGCGCGGGTTCGTGCGGCGGAATGTACACCGCAAACACGATGGCGAGCGCCATCGAAGCCCTCGGAATGTCGCTGCCGAACAGCTCCGCGCAGAACGCCGTGTCGAAAGAAAAGGCCGCCGACGCGCGCGCCGCAGGCGTGGCCGTTGTCGAGATGATCAAGCGCGGCATCCGCCCGAGCGACATCCTTTCCCGCGAGTCCTTCGAGAATGCGATCGCCGTCGTCATCGCCCTCGGCGGCTCGACGAATGCCGTCCTCCACCTCCTCGCGATGGCGTATTCCGCCAATGTGAAACTCGAACTCGATGACTTCACGAGGATCGGCAAGAAGGTCCCCGTCCTCGCCGATCTCAAGCCAAGCGGGCGCTTCCTCATGTCCGAACTCGTCGCCATCGGCGGCCAGGCCCCGCTCATGAAGATGATGCTCGACGAAGGCCTGCTCCACGGCGGCTGCATGACCGTCACCGGCAAGACGCTCGCGGAAAATCTCAAGCGCGTGAAAGCCTACCCGAAGGGCCAGGAAATCATCCGCCCGTTCTCCAACCCGATCAAAAAGGACAGCCACCTCGTCATCCTCTACGGCAACCTCGCGCCCACCGGCGCAGTCGCGAAAATCTCCGGCAAGGAAGGCGAGAAATTCGAAGGCAAGGCCATCGTTTTCGAGAACGAACTCGATGCGATGAAGTCCATCCTCGATGGCAGCGTGAAGAAGGGGCACGTCATCGTCATCCGCCACGAAGGCCCCGTCGGCGGTCCCGGAATGCGCGAGATGCTTTCGCCCACGAGCGCAGTCATGGGCAAGGGCCTCGGCAAAGATGTCGCGCTCATCACGGACGGACGTTTCTCCGGCGGTTCGCACGGCTTCGTCGTCGGCCACATCACGCCCGAAGCCGCGCTCGGCGGTCCGCTCGCAATCGTGAAAAATGGAGATCCGATCACCATTGATGCCGCCAAGCGCGCGCTCACGCTCGACCTCCCGAAAGGCGAAATCGAAAAACGTCTCGCAAAGTGGAAAGCCCCCGTCTCGCGCTACACGCGCGGCGTCCTCGCGAAATACGCGAAGACCGTCGGCACGGCGAGCAAGGGCGCGGTGACGGACTGAATGTGGGGCCGGCAATCTGTCGGCCCGAATCACGCGGAATTCGAAACGGGCTGAAGCCTCGCATAGCGCGCGGCGCCAGCATTACCCATAGCCGCGCTTGTGAAAGCGCGGGCTGATCTTCCCGCCGGAGTGCAAAGAGTGCCCGCGTCTTCACAAGCGCGGCTACATGCCTGCTCCGCACCGGAAAATTCCGCTTTGTGAATCGAAATCTCCGGGCGCGGGTTTTGCCTATGTTTGCCTATGTTTCGTCGTCAAATCCCTCCCTGTCGTCCTCGCGCTCACGCGCATGAAGCACCCGCATGATCCCGTCACGCACAGCCATCACAATTCGGTGTGGTTCTCGCATCAGTCCGTTGGCGACGCGGACTTCTGGAGCGACAATGGCGGACGCATCGCACACGTGAAAGTGCTGCGCTTTGAGGACGCGGATGACGTCGCATTTTGCGAAACGGTAAACGCCTGGCTCGACAAGGCAACGAGGGTAAGCCCGTGCTGCACGCCAAACGCCGCGTGAGCGTGAAGCAGCTTGCTGGCCGTGAGTGGCTGCTCCTGCTCGAGCTCCAACTCGAAGCCCGCACCGCTGACGTGCCGCTCGGTGGGACACCATTCGGGATGCTCGGCGTGCGCATGGCGAAGACGATCGGAGTGCGTGGCAGTGGCGGTACGATCCGCAACAGCGAGGGCGGCGCGGACGAGGCCGGCTGCTTCCGAAAGCCCGCGCGGTGGATGGACTACAGCGGCCCCATCACCCCGACTGCGGTCGAGGGCATCGCGCTTTTCGATCATCCGCAAAATCCAAATCACCCCGTCCCGTTCCACTGCCGCAACGATGGCTGGATGGGTGCTGCGCTCACATTCCCCGGCTCGCTCATCGTGAAAAAATGGGGATTGCTCAAAAGGTGTGAACGGCGGGCGAAAAGTGCGGCGGGTGCCGGTCGAAAAGTGAGGCACCTGTGGGCGAATGAAGGCGATTCATGGCGGAAGGTCAAGCGGGGAGGTGGCAGGTCGCCGCTCTGCGCCGGCCTGA
>BJFP01000270.1 GCA_014189875.1 Verrucomicrobiota bacterium
CCCATCCCATTTCAACTGCATCGTCCGGTCTCAACGCAGTTTGCGCGCGCGGCGGCTCACGATGATCGTGAGCGTTGCGAGGAAGATTCCCGCGGCGGCGGTGCAGAGCGAGAGGCGCCAGAGGCGCGGGCGGTACGTGAAGACGATCTCGTGCGGGCCTGCGGAATTCACGAGGACGCCGAGGAAGGCGTGGTTCACTCGGAACGGCTCGGACTTTTTGCCGTCCACGGTCACGACGTAGTTCCCCTGCTCGAACGCCTCGCCGAGGACGACGGCTCCGGGCGCGGTGGCGTTCACGCGGAAGGACGTGGTGTTTGCCGTGAGGCGGTAGTCGGTCGCGGGGACGACAGTGCGCTGTGCGAGCGTGGCGGCGTCACTTTTCAATGCCACAGGGACGGGCGTGCCGGGCTGCACTGCTGCCAGCGGGAGGCCGCGCTTGCCCCTTACCAGATCCATGAGTTCGCCCGGCTCCGCGTAGGTCGCTATGCGATCTGTGAAGAATGCGCGCGGCCATGCGGAGGGGTTTTCGTGGAGCAGCATGTCCATGCGGGCATGCGACACGAGGCCGTGGATTTCCGACGCATTCGCGACCGGCGTGCCGACGACGAACCGCACACCGAAGATGTCGAGCCCGGGCAGGAGCTCCGGGATTTGCTGTTCCAGGATGAACACGCGCCAGAGCCAGACGCGCTGAAAGCCCGCGGCATCCGCGAGTTCCCACTGCCAGCGGTTGCTCACGGCATCGCAACTGAACGGCGACTCGAGCCCGTACACCGCGTTAAAACTCGGTGTAAGGTTCATATACGTCCCGACGATGCGCGACGGAGCATGCGACGTGGCGATCATGCCGCGGATTTTCTCGATCGCCGCGGACTTCGCTTGGAAGTCGGGCCGTTCCTGCGGGCTCATCACATAGGCGTCGAATTTTACCTCCGCATAGTACGCATGGCGGAAGTGGATCGCGAAAAATGCGGCGGCCACTGCGAGCCAGCCGCCTGTGCCGAGGCCGGTCTGCGCGCTTCGCCGCCAAAGCAGCGGAAGTGCGATCACCGCCGCGGCGAGTGCGGTCGCGTAGCCGATGAAGAACGGGCTTTTTGCGACGGTGTTCCCGACTGCGAGCAGCGACAGTCCTGAGCGGTGCGCCGCGTGCGTGAACCCAAAGTAGGACGCGTAGAGCGCGCCGACGGCGATGCAGAACATCACAAAGTCGCCACGCCACGCCGGATCATTACGCCGGTCGAGGCAGTCGCGCAGGCCGAATGCAGCGAGCACGAAGGTGAGTACGATCGCGGCGACGGAGAAGCAGTTGTCCACATGCCAGATTTTCCCGAGGAAGGGCATCGCGGCGATCCACGAGGGCGGCACGACGCCGAAGGCAAATGCGAGCGCGCACGCGGCGGCGATCACGCACGCGAGCCAGAGCGGTTCGCGGGCGAGCGAACGCGCACGGACGAGCGACCAGAGCACACCGAGGAGGAGCAGGAAATTTCCGGACGGGTCGAAGTGCTCCTCGGCCCGGCAAAGCTGACGCGGGAAAAGATCGTCGAACAAGCCCACGAGCAGGGAAGGCTGGTTCTGATAGACTTCCATCTTGTCGTAGATCGTGCGCGCGTTTGCGAGCAGATCCACGAATGTCATCCAGAACGGCGCAGCGACGAGCGCGAAGACTGCGTTTGCCGCGAGCATCGCGGCGACAGGGCCGAGACGTTCGCGCCACGGCAGCGGGCGCAGCAGCAGCGCGAGGAGGCCCGCGCCATTCAGCGTGCCGAGGAGGATGACGCCCTCCTTCATCGCGCCGCTGTTGAAAAGCGCGATGCTGGCGATGACATGCAGCGGCATCCAGCGCAGCACATCGCGGAACGATCGCCCGCGCAACGCATGCACCCACGCCAGAAGCACCCACGGCGCATAGCACATCGTGAAATGCGCGGCGTGATTGAACCGGTATGCGAAGTGCCCGATGAACGACGCGGACGCGGCGAGCAGCAGGGCGATGCCGGCGCGCTGCACAGCAGCGAATACGACGAGGCCGATGCCCCACGCGAAAAGCACACGCGCGAGAATGAACTTCAGATCCCACGCCCAAGGCTCGCCATCTGCGATGACGGGGATGATGTGCAGCGGGTCGCCGAACATCGATATCCCCTGCCCTTGCAGGCCGGCTCCGCAGGCTGCGTAGCGGTTCCGCAGCGGCCACTCGCCTTGCGCAAGCGCCTCGTGCTGGATGTGCGAGTACGGCACAAAGGCCCACATCATCGCAGCGAGGTCGCTGCCCTTGACGGTCTTCACCACGGCCTTCTTCGCCCCCGGCAGGCTCGGAAAGCCGCCGTAAAGCGCGCGCGCCCCGTTGTTCGGCGAGACGAAGCTGCGGCCCAGGAAAATCACGGGATGGCACGTGATGAGCACGCCCGCGAGCGCGGCGCAGAATAGCGCGGTCTTTGGCCGCGCACTTGCCCATGCGGCAAATTTTTCGGCGAGCCTTGCGCCCGCTCCGCCGAAGCGCCGCGCGAGGAGCGCGCACAGTCCGCCAAAGAGAATCGCCGTGGTGAAAAATTCCACGAGCACCACGCCCCATCCCGGCCAGAGATCGCCCGGCACGCCGAGCGGACGTTCCATTTCAAAGAGCATCTCGATGCCGGGGACGAGCCGGAGCTTCATCGTGCCGTCGCCGAGGCTGCCGATGATTTCCCGCGCCATCGGCTTCACGCGCTCGACCGCGTACCGGTGGAGCACGCGGCCCGTGGTGTCCTCGATGCGCGGATGGCGGAGTTCCATCGTGCCGCCGGACACGAGCGGCTGGAAGAGCAGCGCGTCGCAGTCCTCAACGCGCACTTTCATGCGCACGGTGCTCGGCGTTTCGGATTTTTCGACCTGCACGCGGCCCGATGGCAGCAGGCTGATGCCGCCGTAAATCGCCTTGCCGATCTGCATGGTGCCGTCGGCGGGCGAGGCGATCTCCGCGACAAAATCAACGGTCGCTCCCGGCGGATACCACGGCGAGAATGGCCGCACATTTACGAGCACGATGCAGAGGATCGCGAAGACGATTCCGGCGACGACATGCGCGCGGATGCCGCCGGAAACCCGGCGGAGGGTGGGCTGTGTGGGCTGGGTCAAGACGGCGACCTTCTAAGAAAGAGGCGTGCCAGCGGCGGTGCCGTTCACAGCTTCAGCTTCCCGAATGCCTCTTCGAGCGCGGCCTTCCACTTCGCGTAGCCGGCCTTGTTCGGGTGCAGCATGTCGGGGAATTCGGCTTTCTTGCAGCTCCCGGTCCCGTCGTCGAAAAGGGCCCATGTGTCGCAGATCACGATGCGGCCGTTCTTCTTTGCGAAGTCCTCGATGAGCGCGTTCAGCTCACGGATTTTCTCCGGAAATTTTCCGGCCTGCGGGCCGCGCGGCATCACGAGATTGATCACGATCCGCACGTTGCGGTTCTGCTTTTCCAGCTCGGCGACGATGGCCTTGATGTTGTCAATCACCTGCGCGGGCGTGCCGCCGAGCGCGAGATCGTTCGTGCCGATGAGCAGGCTCACGGCGCGCGGGTGAAGATCGATCACATCCTCCTTCAATCGGTAACGCAGGCCGCGCGAGGTGTCGCCGCTGATGCCGCGGTTCGCGACGGTGAAATTCGGGAAGTCCTTTGCGAGGTCGTTTTGGCCATCGCTCCAGCCCTGCGTGATGCTGTCGCCGAAGAACACCACGGGGCGCTGCTCACCGGCCTTGTCCTTTGAAAACTGCACGCGGCGCACCATCCACAATTTTTGAAACCACGCCCCCTGCTGCAGCGGGCCCGCACCGGGGAACACATTCTCCGGCGGCATCGCGAGCGCGGTGTACTGGCTCACGGCGAGCGCCATTTTCTGCGCGGGCTGGCCGCGGCGCTGGGCAAAAAGCCACGGCAAAAGATTTGGCTCGGCGTAGGCGTAGGTCCACGAATCGTGCTGCACGCCGGGATACTCGGTGTGCGCGGCCTTGCCGCCGGCGGCGCGCATTCCGGCGACCATGTCCTGCGTGCGCACGGGCACCACGACATTGTCCGCAAGGCCGTGAAATGCCCACACGGGCACGCCCTTCGCAAGGGTGGCCTTCGTCTTGTCGCCGCCGCCGCAGACGGGAATCGCGGCGGCAAATTTCCCCGGATGCCGCGTGATGAGATCCCATGCGCCGTAGCCGCCCATCGAGAGGCCGGTGAGGTAGATGCGGTCGGGATCGATCGCGAATTCCTGCGCGAGCGCATCCATCGCGCCGAGCAGGAGCTTCTGCACGGGGCCGGGATCCTCGGGCGCGGTGCCCGTCGTGCCGCCCCAGTCCATCTCGGCCCACTTCTTGTCCTTCGCGCACTGCGGCGCGAGGACGAAGCACGGGAATTTCTCGCGCGACTCGGGCTTCGCAAAAAGCGGTGCGCCGTGCTTGATCTGCACCTTGTTGTCGTCGCCACGCTCGCCCGCGCCGTGGAGGAAGACCACGAGCGGATATTTTTTCCCGACCTCGATGTTTGCAGGCTGGAGGAGGCGGTACGGGAGCTTCGCACCGTCGGCGGAAAATTCGCGGGCCTCGAAGTCATCACCGCGCGCCACGAAGACGGAACAGAACAGGCTGAGGAGAAGGAGCCGGAGTTTCATGGGCGGAGTGTGGGACGCGTTTCTGCGGAGAATCAAGCGTGCGCTTCGGCGTGCCAATGACATTCCTGCCACTCGACATCGCCGTGCCGCAGCATTTACGAATGCGCGCCAGTTTCCCCATGCGCACTTTTGTCGTTTTTCTCGCCACGATTTTCATCTCCATCACCCCCGCCGACGCGAGCGGGCCTGGAAAGGAAAATGACTTCGCCGGCAGGCGCGTGCTGCTCATCGGAATTGACGGCTGCCGCGCCGACGCGCTGCGTGCCGCGATGGGCTCCGGCAAGGCGCCCACGTTTCGCAAGCTCGCCGCGGAGGGCTGCGCAAACTGGAGCGTCTTCGCGGGAGGAGAAATGGGGGGCGCGACCGAGCAGGCCACGAAGAGCGGGCCGGGCTGGAGCACGGTTCTCACCGGCGTGTGGCGCGACCGACACGGCGTGAGCAGCAACAAATTCGAGCAGCACCGCATCGCGGAGAACCCGCACTTCATGCGACGTATCAAGGACGCGAAGCCTTCGGCATCCTGCGCGTCCCTCGTGACGTGGATCCAGATTCACGATTTCATCGCAGACCCGTCGCGCGCGGCTGGCGCGGAGTTCCTTGATGCAAAAATCTCGCTGCGTCCCGACCCTGCGAAGCACGCGGCCGACTGGCCGGAATTCGACGCGATGATCCGCGACCGCGCCGTGGCACTGCTGCGTGAAAAAAATCCCGACGCGATTTTCGTGTACTTCGGCCAGGTGGATGAGACCGGCCACGCGGAAGTGGATCGCGCGGGAAAATTCTCCGCCGACAACGTGCCTTACCTCGATTCGATTGGCCGCGTGGATGCGCTCGCGGCGGACGTGCTCGCGGCGCTGCGTGCACGTCCGCATTTCGCCGAGGAGGACTGGCTGATCCTCGCGACGACGGATCACGGCGGCATCCACACCGAGCACGGGAAGCAGACGCCCGACGAGCGCGACATCTGGATGCTCGCGCACGGCGGGCCGTTCCGCGGCGGCGCAGTGCTCGATCAAAAATGCGGACACAGCGTCGTGCCGCCCACGATTTTCAAACACCTCGGCCTCGCGATCGATCCCGCGTGGGGCTGGGAGAGGACACCGCTGCTGCCTCCGGCGAAAAAGAACGCCCGCTGATCCGTGAAGCTGCTCGCCGCGCTGCCGCAGGCGAAGTAGCCGGGAAGTGCTCAGTGCTCAGTCCTCAGTCCTCAGATTCAAACTTTGCGACAACTGACTTCTGAGCACTGAGGACTGAGGACTGAGTACTTTCGCTCGAACCGGCACCCGCGCGCCTTTTTACAGCTTGCGGTGCCACGATGAGCAGGCACATTTGCGGAATCATGCAGCGTTTTCTTCCCGCCATCCTTGTCGCGCTCGCGGTCGCCGCGGGCGTATTTGCCTACTTCCAATACGACAGCGCCGCCTCGCTGCGACGCGAGATCGCTGAGACGGGAGCGACGCGAGAGAGGGTGGAGAAGGCCGAGTCCTCCGCGCAGTCCGAAATCACACGACTGAGGGCTGAAATTGATGCCGCGAAGGAAAACATCGCGCGCCTCGCCGCGGAGCGCGACGCCGCACTGGCCCGCGCCAAAAATTCCGCGGGGGGAGGCGCGCCACCGGCCATGACCTCCAC
>BJFP01000271.1 GCA_014189875.1 Verrucomicrobiota bacterium
TGGTGAAAAGTCAATGGAGACAAAATCTAAAGACCAGATCGCGACCGGAGCGCATCGTCCACATTCTGCATCTCCGCAGGCGACGATGCACCGAGCCAGTGCGGCGGCGCGTGCAGGCGGATGAGGGATTCCCGTGTGGCTGCTTTGCGATGGCGGAGATTCAGTCATGAATCATTCCGCCCCCGGCGGATCGAGCAGGCGTCGCGGGAGGTCGCGCCGACCGTCAACGATTCGCACGATGTCGAGGGTGTCGCCGCAAACGCGGTAGAAAATGAGATGCCTGTCGAATGGCTTCCGCACGAGGAAGAACCGAATCTCCACAAGCTTGGGGTGCGCGTAATCCGTTTCCTGTGAATTTCGTTGTAACATTTTAGCCTCCGGCGTTGGGAGCAGGGGGTAAGATTCAAAACCACGTGCCACAAGACCAGACACAACAGACCGAAGCGGAACTGCTCTCGGCGTTCGCAGCCCGGCGATCCGAGGAGGCGTTTTCCGAGCTGATCCGCCGCCACATGCCGATGGTCTTCGGGGTCTGCCAGCGCGTGCTGGAGGATACCCATGCCGCCCAGGATGCCGCGCAGGCGGTTTTCCTCGCCCTGGCCCGCAAGGCCGGGTCGCTCGGGCGGGAGCGCGCGCTGGGCGGATGGCTGCACCATGTCGCCCTTTGCACCGCCCGCAATGAACGCACCTCCCGCGAGCGCCGGCTTCGAAGAGAACAGGAGGCTACTGCCATGAACCACGATGCCAATCATGAAGCGACCCCGGAATCCTCCGCCGCGCTGCGCGAGTCGCTCGACCGCGAACTCGACTCCCTCCCGGCCAAGTACCGGCTGCCGCTGGTGATGGTCCACCTCGAGGGCCGCAGCATGGAGGAGACGGCGGCCGCCCTGAAGTGCAAGGACGGCACGCTTCGCGTCTGGCTCAGCCGCGCCTGTGAAAAACTCCGCGCCCGCCTCTCGAGGCGCGGCACCTCGGTCAGCGTGACGACCATTCTCGCATGGCTGGCCTCGCAGGCCGGGACGGCCTCCGCGGCTGTCCCATCCGGCCTGGCCGCGGCCACGGCCAAAAGCGCCGTCCTGTGGGTCACCGGCGGAGCTGCCGCAGGCATCGCCCCGAATATCATTCTCGCAACCCAAGCAACACTCAAAGCCATGTTCATCAGCAAACTCAAAACCGCCGCCCTCATCACCAGCACCATCGCCATGCTCACCACGGCTTCCGCCGTCAGTTGGAAGAAGGTCCAGGAAGCCCGCGACAAAGGGCTGCCCAAGACCGCCATCGAAGAGCTGAAGCCAATCATCGCCGACGCGCTGCAAAACAAGCGATACGCGGAGGCCATCAAGGCCATCTGCACGAAGATCGCCTTCGAGGGGAACATCCAGGGCAACAAGCCGGAGGAAAAAATCACGCGGCTCGAGGCGGAACTCGCGGCGGCGCCGGCGGAGATGAAGCCGATGATGCAGGCGGTTCTCGCCGATTGGTACTGGCATTACTTCCAGCAGAACCGCTGGCGTTTCCAGCAGCGGACGCAGACCGCCGAGGCGCCGGGGAAGGATTTCACGACGTGGGATCTGCCGCGCATCCTCGCGGAGATCGACAGGCAGTTCACCGCGGCGCTGGCGAACGAGAAGGAGCTGAAGGCGACGCCGGTCGCGCATTACGACGACCTGCTCGACAAGGGCAGCGTGCCCGATGCGTATCGCCCGACGGTGTTCGATTTCCTCGCGCACGAGGCGCTGGAGTTTTACCAGGCGGGCGAGCAGGGCGCCGCGAAGGCGGAGGATGAATTCGAGGTCGGCGCGGACAGCCCGGTGTTCGCGGGGCGCGCGGAGTTCCTGCAGTGGAAACCGGCCACGACCGACACGGCGTCGCGGAAGCTCAAGGCGATCCAGCTCTACCAGAACCTGATCGCCTTCCACGAGAAGGACGCGGACAGGTCGGCGTTGATTGATGCGGATCTGTGGCGGCTGGCGTTTGCGAAGAACCAGGCGGTCGGCCCCGAGGTGAACGAACGATACAAGGCGGCGCTGAAGCGGTTCGTGGATGAATGGGCGGACCACGAGATTTCCACGCGGGCGCTGTTCGCGTGGGCGGGTGTGCTCCAGTCGGAGAACGATCTGGTCGAGGCGCACAAGCTCGCGAGGCGCGGCGCCGCGGTGTTCCCGAAGAGCTACGGCGGCGTGCAGTGTTTCAACCTCGCCCAGCAGATCGAGGCGAAGCAGGTGAACATCACCACCGAGAGCGTGTGGAACGAACCGTGGCCCGTGGTGGCGGTGAACTACAAGAATGTGAGCAAGGCGTTCTTCCGCGCGGTGCCCTTCGACTTCGATGCGTTCCAAGCACGGGAGCGCGACATGCAGGAGAAGTTCGTCAACGAACTCATCGCGATGAAGCCGGCGTCCGCCTGGAATGCCGATCTCCCCGCGACCGCGGATTTCCGCGAACGGACCGAGAAGGTGCCGGTGGCGAAGGATTTGAAGCCGGGATTCTATTTCGTGCTCGCCAGCCACGACGCGTCGTTCGGCGCGAAGGACAACATGGTGTCGGTCGCATACGTGTGGGTGAGCGATCTCGCGCTCGTCGTGCGGACGCGCCAGTCGGAAGGTGCGCTCGACGGCTTCGTGCTCAAGGCGCTCACGGGCGAGCCGGTCGGGGATGCAAGGGTGCGTTCGTGGACGAGGGATCGGAACTTCAGGCTCATCGCCGGTCCGGAGACGAAGACGGACGCGAACGGGATGTTCCGTTTCGTTGGCGGCGAGCGGCAACTGCTGCTGCTCGCGCAGAGCGGCGGGCACTCCGTCTCGGGTAACCACGAAATATACCTCGGTCGCGCGGGCAAGCCGGAGCCCAGCGCGCACACGGTGTTTTTCACCGACCGTTCGCTCTACCGGCCGGGGCAGACGATTCAGTACAAAGGGATCTGCTACCGCGTGGACCAGGAGAAAAATGATTACGCCACGCTGGCCGGGCAGGGGCTCACGGTGATTTTCCGCGACCCGAACGGCAAGGAAGTCGCGAAGCACCCCGTGAAGTGCAACGACTACGGCGCATTCTCGGGAAGCTTCACCGCGCCGGGCGGAACGGTCACGGGGCAGATGTCGCTGCAAGTGCAAGGCGGGCCGAATGGACACACAAGCTTCAACGTCGAGGAATACAAGCGGCCGAAATTCCTGGTCGAGGTGGCGAAGCCGAAGGTCGCGGCGAAGCTCGGCGCGGAGGTCGCCGTGACGGGCAAGGCCACGGCGTACACCGGCGCGGCCATCGGCGGGGCGAAGGTGAAATGGCGCGTCGTGCGCGTCGTGCAGTTTCCACACTGGTGCTGGTGGGGCCGGTATTTCCTGCCGCCGGGCCGCGGCGAGAGCCAGAACATCGCGCACGGCTCGGCGACGACCGGCGCGGACGGCGCGTTCGCGGTGAAGTTCACCGCGCTGCCCGATCTCTCGGTGCCGGAAAAGACGGAGCCGACTTTCTCCTTCAACGTCCACGCCGATGTGACGGACACGACCGGCGAGACGCGGTCCGCGAGCCAGACCCTGCGCGCGGGCTACACCGCACTCACCGCGACGATCACCGCGGACGCATGGCAGACGCCGGACAAGCCCGTGGAGTGGAGCGTCGCCACGAACTCGCTCGACGGCGAACCGCAGCCCGCGGACGGCACGGTGAAAATCTACGCGCTCAAGCAGCCGGAGAAAGTCGTGCGGCCCGAGGTGGCCGGCGCGGTGCGGTATGATTACTGGTGGTTCCGGCGGAATGCCGGCAAGTCGATCGAGCCGAAGCCCGATCCGTCGAATCCCGACTCGTGGGAACTCGCGGAGGTCGTTGTTGAGAAGCCGTTCAAGACGGAAGCGACTGGCGCGGTGAAGATCGAGACGCCGCTGAAGCCCGGCATTTACCGCACGATGCTCGAGACGAAGGATCGCTTCGGCAAGGCGGTGACGGCGCGGCAGACGTTGCAGGTCGTGGACATCAAGGGCGCGAAGTATCCCGTGCGCGTGGCGAATCATTTCGCCGCGCCGAAGTGGACGGTCGAGCCGGGCGGGAGCTTCATCGCGCTGTGGGGCACCGGCTACGACTCGGGCCGCGCGTACGTCGAGCTGGAGCATCGCGGGAAATCGCTGCGCGCATTCTGGACTGGCGAGGGCCGGACGCAGGAGGTGTTCGAGCAGGCGGTGACCGAGGAGATGCGCGGCGGGTTCAGCATTCGCATCACGTATGTGCGCGAGAACCGCGCGTATCTCGAGAACCGCGTGATTGACGTGCCGTGGTCGAACAAGAAGTTCACGGTGAAATGGGAGCATTTCACCTCGAAGCTCGAACCCGGAAAGAAGGAGACGTGGACGGCGGTGGTGACCGGTCCCGACGCGAAGAAGGCCGCGGCGGAGATGGTCGCGACGCTCTACGATGCCTCGCTCGATCAATATCGCGCGCACAACTGGATGCAGGGCTTCGGCGTGTTCCGGCGCGAGTACAGCCGCGTGAGTCCGCAGTTTGAAAATGGCACGGCGCATTTCAACCACGTCCTCGGCGGCTGGCCGAAGGAGTACCGCTCCGCGGAGCTGAGCTACCGCCATTACCCGCCGGACATCTCACAGAATATCTGGGGCTACGGCTATTTCGAGGGCGGCATAGGCGGTGGCGGTGGTAGGTATCGCAAGTCCTCGCTCCGAAATGGACTGGCGAGCGCCGAAATGGAAATGGATCGCGATGGCGTGCCTACGGCTGCTGCTCGTACGAATGCTGCTATGCCACCGGCACCGGGCGGCAAGCCTGGCGACGCGGCGGAGGACCTAAAGACTAGGAGGGCGGCGAAGGACAAATCGGAAGGCGGTCCCGGCGGCGGCGGCGAACCGGAGCCCGGCCCCGATCTCAGCAAAGTCTCTCCGCGCAAAAATCTGAATGAGACGGCGTTTTTCTTCCCGCATCTCGTGAGCAATCAGGACGGCGTCGTGCGCATGGAGTTCACCATGCCCGAGGCGCTGACCGAGTGGAAATTCATGGGCTTCGTTCACGGCCGCGATCTCAGCAGCGGCTTCCTCACGGACAAGACGGTCACGGCGAAGGATCTCATGGTCGAGCCGAACCCGCCGCGCTTCGTGCGCGAGGGCGACGCGATCGAATTCACCGTGAAGGTCAGCAACCAGTCGCCGACGCGGCAGACCGGCAAAGTGAAGCTGTCGCTGGCCGACGCGCGCACGCTGAAGGACATGGACGCCGCACTGGGCAACACCCAGGGCGAGCAAGCCTTTGACCTGCCGTCGAAGGAGTCCAGGAGCTTCTCGTGGCGCCTGAGCGTGCAGGACGGGATGGATTTCCTCACCTACAAGGCCGTCGGCGCGACCGACCGGCTGAGCGACGGCGAGGAAGGATTCCTGCCGGTGTTGTCGCGGCGCATCCTCGTGACCGAATCGCTCCCGCTGCCGATCCGCGGTGAGCAGACCAAGGCGTTCGATTTCGCGAAGCTCGCGGCGTCCGCGGGCTCGTCGACCTTGAAGAGCCAGAACCTGACCGTGCAGATGGTCAGCCAGCCGGCGTGGTACGCGGTGATGGCGCTGCCTTACCTCATGGAATCGCGGCACGAGTGCAGCGAGCAGGTGTTCAACCGGCTCTACGCCAATTCGCTCGCGCGCCACATCGGCAACTCCGATCCGAAGATCCGCCGCATCTTCGACCTCTGGAAAAACACGCCCGCGCTCGACAGCCCGCTCGAGAAAAACCAGGACCTCAAGTCCGTGGCGCTCGAGGAAACGCCATGGCTGCGGCAGGCGCAGAACGAGAGCCAGGCGCGTCGCAACGTCGGCATTCTCTTCGACGCCAACCGGCTCGATGACGAGACGAAGCGCACCTTCGACCGGCTCGCGCAGATGCAGCTCGGCGACGGCATGTGGCCGTGGTTCCCCGGCAACCGTGGCGACGAATACATCACGCTCTACATCACCACCGGCTTTGGGCGGATTCGGCATCTCGGCGCGGAGAATGTGGACATGGCCCTCGCGATCAAATCGCTGAATGCCCTCGATGCGTGGACCGACAAGAAATACCGCGACATCCTCAAGGGCCCGCACCCCGAGGAATACGTACCCAGCTACATCGACGCGTTCTACCTCTATGGACGCAGCTTCTTCTTGAAGGACAAACCCATCGCGAAGAACCACCAGGACGCGGTGAACTTCTTCCTCAACCAGGCGAAGAAATTCTGGCTGAAGGTGGATTGCCGGCAGTCGCAGGGGCACCTCGCCATCGGCATGAAGC
>BJFP01000272.1 GCA_014189875.1 Verrucomicrobiota bacterium
CCAGGGCGCGGAGACCGTCCGGCGGCTCTTGACGTGGTTTCCACACGAGCGCCTTCTTGTCGCCACGGGTTTCAGTACGGGGCCAGTAATACGACTGCCAGACGAGGCGGAAATTCGGATTGTTCTTAACGCCCGCGGCACAGAGGATCGCGGGAGTCGAATCGAGCCCGACTGCGCCCGCCCAAGCCGCGTCCGGGTAGCAGTGCGGCGTTGCGAGCAGCAGCATGTCGAAATCGCCGCGTTCGAGCCCGTCGAGCCGGCCGGGCCCGATTTTCTTCTGCCCCATCATGTCGTGCCAGGTGCCGAGGTATGGCCCGCCCAGGGTCTTGTGCATGTCGATGCCCGCGGCCTTGACGACGGTATCCTCGCAGCCGAACAGGATCAGCGTGTAGCCGACCCGGGCACCGGCCGGTTTCGCCGCGACCGGCTTCTCGGCACCGGCCTGCCCACGGCACGTCCCCGGAAGGCCGGCGATCGAACCCCACAGACAGACGAACACCAGCGATCGAATCAGTGCTGCCAGGCAATTTCTTTCGCGCCCACCGCCCCGGAAGCGGTCAGAATGCGGGCGGGTGTCAGCGGGTGTGGAGATATGAGTCATGGATGAAAATGCGGATTTGGATTTCGATTTGGCTTTCTATTCAGGGAGAGCCCGGTGAATCAATCTTCCGGGTGGCATTGCATTAAAGGGAAATTTCTTTCGCGCCCGCCGCACCGGAGACGGTCAGACTTGGGATCGGCGTCGCGGGGAGAGAGGGGGTCTTTGCGCCAAGCAAAGCACAGACAGAGAGGAAACCAAAACACATGTGAAAGAATACAGTGCAAAAGAAGAAACTCTGAGAAGGAGCCCAGCGGGTAAGAATCCCGCACGGCAGAGCATGGAGCCATGCAGCCGTAAACAAGTCATGCGTAGTCAGCCGCGAGGCTGGCACGAAGCGTTGACAGTGAGCCGTTTCGACAAGCTCAAGGCCCTGAGCCCGCCGAAGGGCACTGAAGCCGCGGGATTGAGCCACGAAAGCACCAATGCAGGAGTCTTCGCCGTATACCCAGCGGGGACCGTGCGGGAGGTGACGAGAAAGGCCAGTCGCCGCCCGTCCTGCCGGGGTCCGAGACCGTGGCAAAGGTGCATGAAAAGGGAACCCTGTGAACTTGGGAATCGGAGCGGAGCGGAGATAGCCAGCCACATTTCTCCCAAACAACTGCTGGCAAAACTCCTGTTCTCGAACGGCCAAAGAAAACATACCCCACACGCTTTCGGCAAGAAACGAAACGTGCCAACCGAAATTGCTGGCGGAGGTGCGGCTGGAATTGCGGGATTACTGCAAGGAAAGTTTCTCCAGCACCGTGCGATTGTATTCCTCCAGCAGGCGCATCGCTTCGAAACATTTCTGCGCTTCGTCTGCCCGCTTCTTTGCCTTACCTGCGCGGTCGGCCATCTGCCCTAGTTCCTTGGCCTGAGTCATGGATGCCAGAGCCGCGGCCTGGGCCTCGTCAAAGGTTCGCTTCAGTAGCAGCGCCTCCTTGACGGCAGCCTCCATGCGTGCGGATTGCCTTTCGAATTGCTCCTTTAGTTTGGCGTCGGACGGGTTCATCATCAGTTGTTTCTTTAACTCCTCGGTCGCCTTCTTCAACGCAGTGGCCTGCGTGTTAGCCTCTTCGATTACTTTCTTGGCGTCATCGGCCTTCTTTTTGACCTCGGCTGATTTCTTGTTGGCCGCCTCCGCTTCCGCCTTGAGCATTGCAATTTTCGGCGTCAGTTCGGCCTCTTCCTTCCCGGCAGCGTCCAGTCCCGCTTTGGCATTCTCCAGAAGGGTCTTCGCAGCCTTCCAAGCGGCCACGGCTTGATCGCGGTCTTGAGCAAGATTGGGAATGACTTGCAATTTCGGATTGGTCTTGCGAAACGCGTCCGCACCGTTGGCGGACACCTTCGATTCAGTAACGATGATCGTTTTCAGCGAAACGATTTTCTTGAGATGCTCCAGCCCGGCGTCACCGACCGCGGTTCCGTAGAGATTGAGAAACTCCAAGTTTTTGAGACCGTCGAGATTGCTCAAACCGGCGTCTGTCACCGCAGTCTTGTCGAGAAACAGGCGCTTGAGCGTGGCGACCTTACCCACATGCTCCAAGCCGGCGTCGCCGATCTTGGTCTCATTCAAACGGATTACTTGCACGTCGTTGAGCAACACGAGATCCTTCAGGTCGGCATCGGCAGCGGTGCTCCCTTGCAGATCGACTTCCAAAGCGTCGCTGCCCTGAGAGATTTTTCGCACGGCACCACCGAGTTTCTCGATGCGCGCGATGGCGTCGTCCGCCCCTTTGGTCGATGGTTGAGCGTGCGCCGAGGAGCCGGCAAGCATGACGCAAATGAGGAGGAGCGATCGAAACATTTCAACTCGCAGGTGAATGATCCAAACGCCGATTGCGGCTTGGCGTGAATCGGCTTTTTCCAATCACGCCAAGGCGCAAGTAGCAACTTCTATTACAGAACCTCCTTGATGGGCTTGGCTTTCGGCTCCACGATCGGCATCGGACGGTTGCCGGGTCCGTCGAATTCGAGGTGGGTGTTAATGCCCAGGGCCATGCACAGGGTCGTCATGTAATCGCCGAGCGTGATGGGGCGGTCGGTGATTACCCCCTTGTCGTCGGTCCGTCCGATCACTTGTCCTGTCTTCAAGCCGCCGCCGGCCCACAAGATCGACCAACCCGTGGCATTGTGTTCGCCGGCGTTGCCCGAAGATCGGCCGAACTCACCCATGCACACGACAAGCGTGTCTTCGAGCATCCCGCGTTGCTTCAAATCCCGAATCAAGCCAGCGACGCCGCGATCGAACCAGGGAGCGCGCATCACCATGTTGGCGGCGCAGTCCTGGTGGTCATCCCAACCACGGTGATTGACTTCAACGAACGAGACGCCGGCCTCTACGAGCCGACGGGCCAGCATGCACGATTGCCCGAATCGATGCGGGCCATACATTTCCCGCGTCCTGGCCGATTCGTGTTCGAGATTGAAGGCCCGACCGCGAGGAGATTGCATCAACTGCACGGCCCGAGCCGTCGCCGATTGATGCGCCAACACCTGCGGCAGCGGATACTCGCGGGCAAACCGCTCTTCGCCGCGATTGAGCAGATCGAGTCCGGCACGCAGCCCCTCGTCCACGGGGCGAAGATTCTCCACACCTCCTGCGGGCTCCCTCACCGCGAGAGGCGCATAACGTGCCCCAAGGTAGCCCGGCACGGGTCGGTATTGTTGCCCGCCGTCCAGGCGGAGGTCCATGCCGGCGTCGATGGTCACGTAGCCCGGCATCTGGCTTTCGGGCGGGGAAAGCTGTGAGGCGGCGATGGAACCAATGCAGGGATGCTCCAGTCCGGTGACCCTGCGAAAACCGGTGTGCAAGTTGTACTTCGCTTCGAAGTGGTTTCCTTCGCCGGTGCTCATCGACCGAAACAGAATGATGTCCTCCATGCATTGAGCAATCTGCGGAAATTGCTGCGCGATGTGGATCCCGGGAACCGAGGTCGGCGCCGGACGAAATTCGCCGAACGGAGCCGGTTTCGGATCGAACGAGTGCTGTTGGCTAATCCCGCCGTCGGTCCAGAGGAGGATGCACGATTTGCCTCGAGGCCGACGGATCTCCGCCGCCTGGGCCAACGATCCAAACCAAGGGATCGAGAAGCTCGAAAGAGCTCCGACAGAGGCCAGCTTCAGGAAATCGCGTCGGGGAAGATAGTTCGTTGGGTTCATCGTCAGTGTTGGGTTCATCGTCAGTTCCTCCTTCAGTCTCAAGTTCCAAGGGTTAAATCAGGGTAACATCAATGGTTAATTCACAAGCAACCTGCAACTTATCGAACCAGCAGATATTCGCTTCGGTTGACCAGGGACCACAAAACCCGCATGTAATCGTTCGGCGATTTTTCCAGGAAGGCTTCCGTTTCGCTTCGCTCCAGATCGGTCGGCCGGCGGGAGAGGGTCGAAAGATAGAGCCATTCGACAATCTGATCGGGAGAGGCCTTCGGCGTGGGCCTGCGGAAGGCTTCGAGCGCGTTGCTTCCCTTGAGCAGTCGTGGGTGGTTGAGCATTGCCAATCGTTGCGGGATGCCGTGGACGTATTCGGTGGCGTCTCCCTTATCGATACAAAAAGTCCGGACGAATTCCGCTACAGGGCCGCCGACCGAAAAGGACTCCCCTTTGGTATTCTCGCCTTTCGCATCGAGAACGCGAAGGTCCAGCTCGTCTCCACCGTAAACCTGCCTCAGCGAAGCGTAGAAGACCTCGGCACGCATCAGCCGCATCGGCCCCCGGCCATAAGCGGCGGTGAGAGCCCTGACCGCGGGCTCCTTCATCCCCTCCGGGATTCGGCTCGACCGCTGATAGGTTTCCGAATTGCAGATGCAGCGAAGCAGATGCTTGACGTCGAAGCCCGAATCGCCGAATTCGTTGGCGAGCATTGCGATCAATTCGGGATGGCTCGGGGGATTGAGATCGCGGAAATCGTCCACGGGCTGCACGATGCCGCGGGCGAAGAAGTAAAACCACATGCGATTGGCGAATGCTTTGGAAAAGTAGGGATTCTCCTTTTTCGTCAACCAGGCAGCGAAGTGAGGGCGAAGCGACTCCGCTTTGTCGGTGCGAAATTCCGGGCCCTTGAGGAAGCCCGCTTGAACCGTCATGCCGATGTTCTTGAACGCCGTATCAGGAATTACGATCTGGGCGGGGGCAGGGCTCGGTTTGAACCCCTGCTCCTTGAGTTTTTTGCTCAATTCCATGGATTCCTTGGTCCGATCGGTCTCTTCGAAGCCGAAGGGGAATTCCACCACTTTGCGGAAATTCTCCTCACCGTACATCCGCTGGAAAAAGGCGGACATCGCCCAGAATTCCTTTTGCGACAGGTCTCGGTAGGGATCATCGTGGCACTCGGCACAACGCAGTTGAACGCCCATGAAGATCGACCCGATCAATTTCGCCGTACCATGAGGGAGCGGCAGGCCGTTGGGCGTTCCGTTCAGTTGAAAAAAGTTGAGATCGCCGGGATCGGCGGAGGTGCCCTGGGCCGTCAAAATGTCGCTGACGATCCGGTCCCAACCATCGCCTTTGGCGACTCGTTCGCCCATCCGAACACCGAGCCGCTGTGCATGGCCCCCAATGTTGGTGCCGTTGTTGAAGTTGGCGGGTAGTACGGGTGGCAGCATCCAGTCTTGCCAGGTGTAACCGAAATGGGAGGCGAAATCCTTGGACTCCAGCAAGCTGTCGATCAGCTTGGCGCGTTTGTCTGGATCCTGGTTGTCGAGGAATTTGGCGGCTTTCTCGGCGGTCGGCACTCGTCCGGCCAGGTCGAGATAGATGCGTCGCAGAAATTCCGCATCGCCGATCGTCGGCATCGGCTTGAGCTTGGCTTCTTCGAGGCCACGCTGAACGTGCTGATCGATGGCCGTCGCGACCTGGCGAACCTCGTGTTTGCTGCCTGGCTTGAGGATTGGGTCCGCATTCTTGCGGCGATCGGCAACGGCGGGAAGACCCGATTGGATCCAGTTCTTCAAGTGCTCCTTCTCGGCGGCGGAAAGCTTGCGCTCGTTCGGCGGCATCTCGTCGCTCGCGATCTGATTCCATGCCTCACTTTCCTTCAGATCGCCCGACTTCCATGCTGGCCCGGTCTTGCCGCCCTTGAGCCCCGCGGCAATCGTCCGCATTTCAAGCCCGCCCTTCTGACGCAATCCACCGTGGCAGCCCAGGCAATTCTTGGTCAGGATCGGCAGCACATCGCGTTCGAAAAGCGATTCACCAGCGACGACCGGCTTCGCAAGGAAGGAAACCAGAATGATCACTGCCAGGAAATTGCATTCGCGCCCGCCGCACCGGAAGCGGTCAGAACGCGGACGGGCTTCAGCGGGTGTGGAGATGTGAGTCATGGATGAAAATCCGGAGTGAATTTGTTCATGGAGAGCCCAGTGAATCAATCTTCCGGGTGGCATTGAATTAGCAAGAATTTGTTTTCGCGCCCGCCGCACCGGAAAGCGTCAGGGCGGGGATCGGCGGCGGGGAGAGAGGGGGTCTGGTCGCCCCCCGGGCTTACCGTATCAAGAGGATACCGGGACTAGTGCTCTGTCACTCGTTCATTGATGGGTAAAGCTTGATGAGTTTAGTGCGTGCGTCTGCGGTGGTGAACTGCCAGCGGATGTTGGTGGCGGATTGATTGCGGTCGCGCTGCCACGCGCGCAACTCCCGCGCAAGCGTGGGACGGTCCGGGATG
>BJFP01000273.1 GCA_014189875.1 Verrucomicrobiota bacterium
TTCGTCTCCTCGTGCCAGCGCTCTTCGAGGCCGAGATTCCGCTGGAGATATGCGCTGAACGCCTTGCCGAAATCTTCCGCGGCGGCATCCGCAGCGGCGAGATCGCGGGCGAGCGGGCTCTCGGGCGAGAGGCTGTGCATGCCGTCAATCACGTCCTGCTCCTCGATGCTTGCGCGTTCTTTCACGACCGCTTCGGCGAGCGCGGGGATCGCATCGAGCAATGCCTGCGCGCCGCCGAGAAATGCGCGTTCGCGCAGCTTCGGCAGTTCGGTATCCACGAGGTGCTGGAGATCGGAGATGCTCGCGGTGTAAAGGCCGAAGCCCTCGGCGAGCACGCGCCTCCACGCTTCGTCGAGCGCGACCGCGTCGTCTTCGCCGGTGACGAACACGATGCACGGAATCGCGCCCGTGCGATCGATGCGATCAAGGCGTCCGAGGCGTTGTTCGAGGCGCATTGGCGACCACGGGAGGTCGTGGAAAATCACGGCTTTCGCGAATTGGAGATTGAAGCCCTCCTCGCCCGTCGCGTCGGTGATGAGCACGCGCGAGGCGCGGTCTGCGGCGAAATCGGAGAAGAGTTCGCCCGCAGTGCTGCCGACGGTGCTCGTGCTCGCGACCTTCACTCCCTGCGAGGAGAAGAGGGAGTGCAGCCGTTTCGCGAGGTCGGCGCAGAAGCGCGCATTCGGGCAGAAGACGACGTACTTTCCATTCGGCCCGTCCTTCGCCGCGCGGCGGCGGAGCGACTCGGCGATGAGATCCAGACGCGCTTCGGCGATTTGCCACGCGAGCTTGTCGTCGGCGAGACGGGCGAGGAGTTTCACCTCGGCGTCGGTGGCCTTCGTGGTCTTTGCGACGTCCTTCACGAGCGTCGAAAGTTTCTCAGGCTCGGCGGAGATGGCCTCGGCGAGGCGGATGTAGCACTCTGCAAAAACTGCGGCGCGTGCATCGGGAAGACAGGCGTCCTCGCCTGTCATGGCAGACAGGCCTCCGGCCTGTCCGGACAGCCGAGGACGGCTGTCTGCCTTCACAGCCGAGGACGGCTGTGTTCCGCCGCGCTTGCTCGCCGCCGCGCGCCATTTTTCCAACGCCTCCCAGAGGACGAGGTGTGGTTCCTCGTCGAGTTCCATCTCCACGCTCTCGACGACAGCGCGCACGAAACGTTTGTGCGCACCAGCGAGCCAACGGCGGCGCGTGCGCAGCATCCGGCGGTGGATGCGGTACGTCTCGCTGATGTGCAGATGCAGCTCTCCCTGGAGCGCCTTCGCATCCGCACCGGGCTTCGCGAGCGCTGCGACGAATTCCTTCACGGTCGGATCATTCGGCAGCAGCGATGCGAGCTTGCCCGCGTGCAGTTTCACGAGTGCGGGCACGGTGGCGCTGCGCAGCGCAAGAAATGCGCGGCCCAGCTCGACGCGGCGCGCGGTGCGCTCCTTGAACTCGGCGAGCTTCGCAACGGAATAATTTTCCGGGTCGAGCAATTCCAGCAACGCGAGCAGGTCGTCGTCGTGATGCAGCACCGGCGTGGCCGAGAGCAGAAGCAGGTGCTTCGACGCGTGCGCGAGCTTGAGCGCGTTCCGGGTGATCGGCGACGCGGGCAGGCCCTGCCGCGCTACGACGCGGTGCGCCTCGTCAATCACGAGCACGTCCCATTCGCCGTCGAGCAGCTCCTTGTCCTTTGCAAAATCGGTGTGTGCGAAAACTTCCACGTCATCGTTTTCGAAACGTGAGTCGAGTTCTTCGCGCCATTGCCGCACGAGCGCATCGGGCGCGACCACGGCGATGCGCGCATCCGGCGCATCGAGGCGGATCTGCCGCAGGATGATGCCCGCCTCGATCGTCTTGCCGAGGCCGACTTCGTCCGCGAGCAGGTAGCGGATGACGGGATCGTGCAGCACACGATCCGCGACCTCGGCCTGATGTTGGAGGATTTCCACCTTCGACGAAATGAGCGCAGGCAGGCCGTGCGAGAGCTGGTTTTGCTTCAGCAATTCGCGCAGCAAATCGGCGCGCTGCTGGAAAAAGAACGGCGTCTCCTGCGCGAGTTCCGCGAGCACGACCGCCGGATCGTCGCCGGGGAGATATGAGCGGACTTGGAAGGCATCCTCGCGCATCTCGGTGAGCGTGCTGAGGCCGGGGAAATGCACGAGATAGATGCGCATCGGCCCGAGCGTCCCCTTCGGCGCGACGATGCGGCCATAGCGGACGAGTCCATTCTCCGAGTGAAATACGCGCGTCTGACTCGGCAGCGGCGGATGCCCGATCTGTTCGATGGGCGCGTCCCGTTCGATGAAGTTCACGACATCGGTACGAAAACGCAGCGTGACTTTCGCACCCGAGACCGCGGTGACTTCCGCAAAGCCCGCATCGCGCCGCGCAAGTGCGAGCACCTTGCAGCCGACGTGCGGCTTGAAGCGCAGGACGGGCGGAGTCGGCGCGACATCATCATCGTCATCCGTGCGCGCAGATTTTTTTGCGGGCGGTTGGGGTTTCGCCGCCTTTGCAGGCTTCGCAGTTTTCGCGGGAGTTTTTTTTGCGGGCTTTTTTGCGGCGGGCATGGGGCGGAAGATTGGTGGGCGGCTTTCTACGTGGGAAAACAGCGGATGCCAATGGCGGTCACGATGGATTTTTCGAGGCGGACGGGGAATGAGGTCATGCAAAGGCGCAAAGGCGCGAAGGGATGCAGGGCAGATCGATCAGTAAGTCTGCGGGTCGTCCTTGAACATGGCGGTGTGCATCGGGGGAGCACGGGTGGCCCGCCTGTCGTGCCGCGCGACTCGCGCGGCACATCGGGAGTCCACTTGCGAACGGATGGCCTTGGGTGTCTGCGTGATTGCACAGGATTTGGACGCAAAACAGATCACGCCCGACGTGTTGAGCCCGCGCGCTTTTCCCTCGCCACGCAGGACGCGGTGCGTATCGTCCGCGGCTCCCATGGCATTTGACTCCTCTCTTTTCGACTCCTCCGCACTGAAGGCCCGCGTGGCCGAGCTGCGGAGGTTCCTTTGACGTCCCGAAACTTCAGACGCGCATCGCGGAACTCGATGCGCTGATGGCGGGGCAGGACTTTTGGAACAGCCAGGAGCGCGCGCAGGCGACGATCGAGGAAGCCACGGGGCTGAAGAAAAAAGTCGAGCCGCTCCTCGCACTCGAACGGCGCGTGGATGACCTCGAAGTGCTCATCGAGCTGACGGCCGCGGAGACCGATCCCGCGCAGCAGGATGCGGCGGCGGTGGATGTAAAAAAGGAGCACGCGGTGTTCGTCTCGGCGCTGGAGAAATTTGAGCTTCAGCAATTCCTCTCCGGCCCCGCGGATCGCAACAACTGCTTCCTCATCATCCACAGCGGCGCGGGCGGCACGGAGTCGTGCGACTGGGCGGACATGCTCATGCGGATGTATGTGCGCTGGGCGGAACGGAGCGGCTTCAAGGTCTCGACGGTGGACATCCAACTCGGCGAGGAAGTCGGCATCAAGGGCGCGACACTGCGCATCGAGGGCGAGCACGCGTTTGGCTATCTGGCATGCGAGCGCGGCGTTCACCGGCTCGTGCGGATTTCGCCATTCGACTCGAACAAGCGCCGCCACACGAGCTTCGCGAGCGTGGATGCGGTGCCCGAGATGAAAGAGGACGCGCCCATTGAAGTGAACGAGGTGGACATCCGGGTGGACACGTATCGCGCCGGCGGCAAGGGCGGGCAGAACGTGAACAAGGTGGAGACTGCGGTGCGCATCACGCACATCCCCACGGGCATCGTCGCCGCCTGCCAGGTCGAGCGCAGCCAGGCGCAGAACAAGGCCACCGCGCTGAAGATGATCAAGTCCAAGCTCTACCAGATGGAGCAGGACAAAAAGCGCGCCGAAATCGAGGCCGCGTACGGCGCGAAGCTGGACATCAGCTTCGGCAGCCAGATCCGCAGCTACGTCTTCCAGCCGTACCAGAAAATTTTGGACCTGCGCACGGGAGTCGCGACGAGCGACATCGCGGGAGTGATGGACGGAGACATCGAAAAATTCATCGAGGGAAAACTGCGCGGCCTCGTGCGGCAGAAGGGCGTGGCGGACGAGGAGGAGTAGGGGAGAGTGCGCAGTGCTCTGTGCTCAGTGCTCAGTGCTCAGTGCTCAGTGCTCAGTGCTCAGTGCTCAGTCGGGCGTCCGAATCGAATGACTGAGCACTGAGAACTGAGAACTTTCCCTCCGATCCGCTCGCCCATGTTGCGCAATGCGGCGCTTCTGCTAAAGCTGCGCGCCCATGCCGGATCCGATCATCGTCCTCGAAAATCTTCGCAAAGCCTACGGCTCGACGATTGCGGCGAACGATCTGAACCTCGCCATCCCGCGCGGCGAAATCTTCGGCTTCCTCGGTGCGAACGGCGCGGGCAAGACCACGACCATCCGCATGCTCTGCGGCCTCACGCGGCCCACGTCGGGCCACGGGTTCATTGACGGCCTCGACGTGTGGACCGACCGCTACAAGATCCGCTCGAAGTTCGGCTACGTGGCGCAAAAGTTCAGCCTCTACCCGGACCTCACCGTCACCGAGAACCTCGAATTTTTCGGCGGCGCCTTCCGCGTTCCGGACGAGACACTGGGCCCGCGGATCGAGACGCTGCTAAAGCAGATGGATCTCGTCGGCAAACGCGACGCGATGGCCGGCAGCCTCTCCGGCGGCATGAAGCAGCTCCTCGCGCTCGCGTGCGCGCTCGTCCACTCGCCGCCGCTGCTTTTCCTCGACGAGCCCACGAGCGGTCTCGACCCCGTGCACCGCCAGCAGCTCTGGAATCTGCTCTACGACCTCGGCAATGCCGGCACGACCATCTTCGTCACCACGCACTACATGGACGAGGCCGAGCGCTGCACCGAAGTCGGCTTCGTGCGCGAGGGCCGGTTGCTCGTGAAGGAATCGCCGCGCAAGCTGAAGGCGTCGTTCAAGTCGAAGCTGCTCGAACTTGAAATCGATCCGGTGATGCCCGCGCTCGCCGCACTGCGCAGCGCGCCCGGCGTGCTCGATGCCACGCTGCGCAGCGGGCACGCCCGAATCTACGCGGCCGACCCCGAATCGCTGCTGCGCGAATGGCAGCGCGCGTGGCCTTTCCCCGATCTGAAACTGATCAGCCACACGTGGGTGGAACCCGACATGGAGGACGTCTTCAAGGCCTGGTCGCAGGGCTACACGCAACTTCTCGACCGCACCGCTTCATGAACATCCGCTCGATCTGGAATGCAGTCGCAAGCGTCGCGCTGAAGGAATTCCTCCACGTCTGGCGCGACAAGCGCATCCTCGCGCTCATCCTCGTGCTCCCACCGTTTTTCACGCTGCTCTTCGGCTACGCATTCGAGGCCACGGAGCTGACGGGCGTCCGTGCGGTGATCGTGGACCACGATCAATCCGACCACAGCGCGAAGCTCATCGCGGCGCTGGAAAAGAAGAAAACCTTCGCGTGGAAAAAGCTGAAGGACATCGCCGGCGATCCGGATTTGCTCAGCCTCCACGCGAGTGCCGCCCTCGTGATTCCGAAAGAATGGGCCGCCACGCTCGAAGCCGGCGCGCCGATGCCGCTGAAGCTTTTCCTCGACGGCACCGATGCCACTTCCGCCGAGGAACTCGAAGGCCGCCTGCGCGAAATGCTCGGCGATTTCCAAGGTCATGACGACGTGCAGGAACTGACGGTCAAGCCGCTGCTCGAAGAACTGCCCGCCGAAGTTTTTGACGCGATGAAGGCAATGACGCCCGACGGTCGCGCGAAGCTGAAGGTGGAATTCCAGAAGCTCGTGAAGCCGTGGCAGCCCGAGACGCGCATCCTCTACAATCCGGGCCTGCGGTTCATTGATTACGTCACGCCCGGCATCATCGGCCTCATCCTGCAGCTCCTCACTGTCACGCTCATGGCCTGCACCATCGCGCGCGAACGCGAGGCCGGCACGCTCGCGCAGCTCATTGTCACGCCGCTGCGCCGCGTGGAGATCGTCATTGGAAAAGTGCTGCCCTACCTTGGCATCTCGCTGTTCCTCATCGGCGTCACGATCGGCGTCGCGTATTTCCATTTCGGCGTTCACTTCCGCCAGCCGCTCATGCTCGGCCTCATCTGCCTGCTCTTCCTGCTCTGCTCGCTCGGCTCCGGGCTGCTCATCTCCGCGTTCTGCCACACGCAGACGCAGGCGATCCAATTCGCCGTCTTCTACCTGCTCCCGGTCTT
>BJFP01000274.1 GCA_014189875.1 Verrucomicrobiota bacterium
GTTGTATTTCTTGTAGCCGCCCTTGTATTCCGCGACCCAGTCCTTCGCGAATTTGCCGCTCTGGATGTTCTTGAGCGCGACTTTCATCCGCGCCTTCACGGACTTGTCGATGATCTGTGGGCCGACGAGCACGTCGCCCCATTTCGCCGTCTCGGAGATCGAGAAGCGCATGCCGGCGATGCCGGATTCGTTCATGAGGTCCACGATGAGCTTCAGCTCATGGAGGCACTCGAAGTAGGCCATCTCGGGCGCGTAGCCGGCCTCGACGAGGACTTCGAAGCCCGCCTGCACGAGCGCGCTGGCGCCGCCGCAGAGGACGGTCTGCTCGCCGAAGAGGTCGGTCTCGGTCTCTTCCTTGAAGTCCGTCTCGAAGACGCCGCCGCGCGTGCCGCCGATGCCCTTCGCCCAGGCGAGCGCGACCTTCTTGGCCTTCTTGCTGGGGTTTTGGTAAACGGCGATGAGCGTCGGGACGCCCTTGCCCTCGGTGAACTGGCGGCGGACGATGTGGCCGGGGCCTTTCGGCGCGACCATGATGACGTCCACATCCTTCGGCGGGACGATGGTCTTGAAATGGATGGCGAAGCCGTGGCTGAAGAGGAGCGTCTTGCCCTTCGTGAGGTTCGGGCGGATGTCCTTCTCGAATGCCGCCGCCTGCTTCGTGTCGGGCAGGCCGACGAAAATCACATCAGCGCGCTTCACGGCCTCGGCGGTGTCATAGACCTCGAAGCCCTTGTCCTTCGCGACCGCGCGGGACTTCGAGCCGGGGTAGAGGCCGATGATGACCTTCACGCCGCTGTCCTTGAGGTTCAGCGCGTGAGCGTGACCCTGCGAGCCGAAGCCGAGGACCGCACAAGTTTTGCCTTTGAGGACGCCGAGGTCGGCGTCTTTGTCAGTGTAGATTTTAGCCATGGAGTGTTTGTGTTTTTGAAAAGTGTGAGGCGGGCGGTTCTCCTCTTATTCTTAATCTTACTCGTGTTTTCCGCAGAGCGGTTGGGGCATTCGCGGGGATTAAGATTAAGAAAAAGATTAGGATTAAGAGTGCGATCAGTCCCCCTTGCGCGGCAGGACGATCTTCCCCGTCCGCGTGAGCGCGGCGATGCCGAAGGGCTCCATGAGCGAGATGAACTTCGTGATCTTGCTCTCGTTGCCCGTGACCTCGATGGTGAAATTCTTCGGCTGCACGTCCACGATCTTCGCGCGGAAAATGTCGCACACCTGCATGATCTCCGCGCGCGTGTCGGGCGTGATGTTCACACGCATGAGCACCAGTTCGCGGTCCACGGATTCGCCGTCGCGGAAGTCCTGCACCTCGATCACGTCGATCAATTTTGCCAGCAGCTTGCTCACCTGCTCGAGCGTGGCGTCGTTGCCGCGCACGACGATCGTCATGCGCGAAGTCGCGGGATCGAGCGTCGGGCCGACATTGAGCGAATCAATGTTGAACCCGCGCCCGCTGAACATGCCGGCGATGCGGGTGAGCACACCGAATTTGTTTTCAACGAGGACTGACAGCGTATGGCGCATGGAAAAAGGGCCGGGAAAATGGCGATCATCCCCGAGGGCGTCAAACGGAAAATCCTGCCTCCGAAAGAGACGCGACCGGCGCAGTCGGCGGGACGGCTGGATCCGGATGCCTGCACGCGATGCGCGGGCGCGCCACGCGGCCACGCCGCTGCGGCAAATGCGCTGTGAAAACCACGCGATGACGGCGGCATCCCGGATCACAGGCGTCCCGCCTGTGACGGCAGGCAGTCCGTCCCGGCTGCCACGTCGCGCGCCCAAGCAGGCGGGACGCCCGCTTGCCATCACAGCCGAGACGGCTGTGATCCCTCACCGTCCTCGCACAGCATGTCCGCGCTTTCATAAGCGCGGCTGCGAATCAGACGTGAATCGCGTGGCCCGCCGCGACCTCCGCCGCTTCCTTCACGCCTTCGCCGAGCGTCGGGTGCGCGTGGATCGTCGCCTCGATTTCCTCGATCGTCGCCTCGAGCGTGATGGCCAGGCCGAGTTCCGCAATCATCTCCGTCGCCTCCGCCCCGATGATGTGCGCGCCGAGGATTTCGCCGTGCGGCTCGCCGACGATCAGCTTCACGAAGCCCTCGCTCTCGCCGATGGCGCGCGCCTTGCCGCTCGCCATGAACGGAAATTTGCCGATCTTGAATTTCTTCCCGGCCTCTTTCGCCGCGCGCTCGGTGAGGCCGATGCTCGCGACCTGCGGATGGCAGTACGTGCAGCCGGGGAAAATCGTGACCTTCTTCGGCTTGAACTTCGGATTGAACATCCCCTCGACCGCCTGCACCGCCTCGTAGCTCGCGACGTGCGCGAGCCACGGCGGCCCGATGATGTCGCCCGCGGCGAACACGCCCTTCACGCTCGTCTCGTAGCGGTCGCTCGTCTTCAGGTAGCCCTTCACGAGTTCAAATTTCAGCGCGCCCGCAGGCAGCAGCGGCTGGATGCCGATGGCCACGAGAACCATGTCGGCCTCGATCGTTTTCTCCGCGCCAGCACCGGACGCGGTGCCCGCTTGGGCGTCAGCCACGGTGATCTTCACGCCGCTCGCGCCCACTTCGGTCTTCACCGTCTTGTGCCCCAGCAGCGACGTGATGCCCTGCTTCGCAAATGATTTCTCCAGCGCCTGCGACACCTCGGTGTCCTCGACCGGGAGCAGATTCGGCAGCATCTCCACGACCGTGACCTTCGTCCCGAACGCATTGAAAAAATACGCGAACTCCACACCGATCGCTCCCGCGCCGATGATCACGATGCTCTTCGGCTGCGACGAAAGTTGCAGTGCATCCTTCGAGCCGATGACCGTCTTGCCGTCGAACTCCAGCCCCGGCAGCGGACGCGACACGCAGCCCGTCGCGATCAGGATATTTTTCGCCGTGTGCGTCTCCTCCTTGCCGTCCGCCGACTTCACGCGCACCTCTCCGGTCTTGTCCAGCGACGCCTCGCCCTTGATCGAATCAATCTTGTTCTTCTTGAAAAGGTAATCCACGCCCGCCGCGCCCTTGTCGCTCACGGTGCGCGAGCGTTTCATGATCGTCGGCCAGTCGTAGCTCAGCCCCTCGATCTTGAAGCCAAACTCCGTCGCCCGGTGGTTCATCGTGTGGAAAAGCTCCGCATTTTTCAGCAGCGCCTTTGTCGGGATGCAGCCCCAGTTGTTGCACGTCCCGCCGCCGCGTTCCTTCTCGACGCACGCGACGCGTTTGCCGAGTTGCGCCGCTTTGATTGCCGCGACGTAGCCCGCGGGGCCTGCGCCGATGACGATGAGATCGTAGTTTGCCATATAAAAATTGAGCCGCAAACATGCGGGCGCACCGGCGCAGGCGTCAAACGGCTTTTTCTCCCGATGGCGGCACGCACGCCTTTACCTTTGCGCCGCGCCATGTAGCTTGCGCGCCCTTTTCCACCGAAGCCACGCGCCATGCTCACCAGCAACCAGATCCGCCAGCAGTTTCTCGATTTCTTCCGCGAGAAAAAACACACCATCGTGCCGAGCTCGTCGCTCATGCCCGACTCGCCGAACCTCCTCTTCACGAACGCCGGCATGAACCAGTTCGTCCCCATCTTCCTCGGCGAGCGCCAGGCGGATGTGAACACCTGGGCCGGCGCGATCGCGGGCAAGGACGCCGTCGCCACGCGCGCCGCGGACACGCAGAAGTGCATCCGCGCCGGCGGCAAGCACAACGACCTCGATGACGTCGGCCTCGACACGTATCACCACACGTTCTTCGAGATGCTCGGGAACTGGTCCTTCGGCGACTACTTCAAAAAGGAAGCCATCGCGTGGGCGTGGGAGCTGATCGTCGAGCGGTTCAATTTCCCGCCGAACCGCGTCTATGCCACCATCTACCAGCCCGATCCCGGCGACCCGAGCGAGCGCGATCAGGAGGCTTGGGAATTGTGGGCGGAGAAATTCCGCAGCGTCGGCCTCGACCCCGCCATCCACATCGTGAACGGCAACAAGAAGGACAACTTCTGGATGATGGGCGAGACCGGCCCGTGCGGCCCGTGCAGCGAGATCCACATCGACCTCACGCCCGCCGGCGACACGAAGGGCCGCCTCGTGAACCAGAGCAGCGCCGAGTGCATCGAGATCTGGAACAACGTCTTCATCCAGTTCAACGCGAACCCCGACGGCACCTTCACGCCGCTCCCCGCGCAGCACGTGGACACCGGCATGGGCTTCGAGCGCCTCACCTCGATCATCCAGGGCACGAAAAATTTCACCGACTTCGCCAACGCAAAAATCTCCAACTACGAGACGGACATCTTCCGCCCGATTTTCGACGAGCTGGAAAAAATGAGCGGCCACCGCTACGCGAGCACGCTCCCGCAGCCAAACGCCCACGGCCAGATCATCCCCGAGAGCGAGCAGGAGAAAGTGGACGTCGCCTTCCGCGTCATCGCCGACCACATCCGCACGCTCAGCTTCGCCATCGCCGACGGCATCCAGCCCGGCAACAACGACCGCAACTACGTCCTACGCCGCATCCTCCGCCGCGCCGTGCGCTACGGCCGCTCGCTCGGTTTTGCGGAGCCGTTCTTCTTCAAGCTCGTGGACGTCCTCGCCCGCACGATGGGCGACGTCTTCCCGGAAATCCGCACGAAGCAGAAGCACGTCGAGGAAACGCTGAAGCGCGAGGAGGAGGCATTCAACAAGACGCTCGACAAAGGCATAGCCCTCTTCGAGTCCGAGGCCGCCCGCCTCTGCGGAGCCACCACCTCCCAAATCACCGCAACCGTCGCTCCCGCACTTGCGAGCGCGCGCAGCGCGTCGGGGAGCGCGGGCGCCCCGCCCGCAGTTTCCGGCGCCTCGCCGGAAACACCGGACGTGGACAGGCGCGCGACCTACCACCGGCGCCGCCTCCCCCACTTCGAGCGCCCGTGGGCGAAATACATGGTGACCTTCAGCACGCACGCACGCCGTGTATTGTCCCCAGCCGAGCGCGACATCGTGCTCGCGACCATCCTGCACGATCACCGCAAGACCTACGAACTCTACGCCGCGTGTGTGATGCCGGACCATGTCCACATTCTCGTCGAGCCCTGCGTGAAAGATCGCACGGACGATAAGCCGGCTTTTTTCCCGCTCACCGAGATTTTGCAGACACTCAAGAGCGTCTCATCACACCGCATCAAGAAAGCCGCGGGAGCAAAGGGGCAGCAGGTCTGGGAGAATGAGTCGTTTGACCGGATGATTCGCGGCGACTCGGATCTGGAGGAGAAGTTTCTCTACATCTGCAACAATCCGCGCGGGGAGAATGTGGTGGGGCCGGAGGAAAATTATCGCTGGCTGTGGACTGAGGATCAGCAGACGCCCGGTGTTTCCGGCGAGGCGCCGGAAACTGCGGGCGGGGCGCCCGCGCTCCCCGATTCAAACGTGCCATCCACGCCTCGTGTGATATCGGGGGCGTTTGCGTTCCGGCTTTATGACGAGCAGGGCTTTCCGCTCGATCTCACGCAACTCATGGCGCGCGAGCGCGGGCTCACGGTGGATGTCGAAGGCCCGGGAGGCTTTGACGATTTCATGGCGCAGCAGAAGGCACGCGCACGCGCGGCGCAGAAGAAAACGGTGATCGAGCTGAGCGAAGTCGAGACGAAGGAGCCGACGAAATTTGTCGGCTACGACTCGCTCTCCACGCCCGCGAAGGTGCTCGAAGTCGTCTCGCTCAAGGACCGCACCGCCGTGGTGCTCGATGCGAGCGCCGCCTACGCCGAGATGGGCGGGCAGGTCGGCGATTCCGGCGAACTCACCCACGGCGCCGACGTGTGGCGCATCGCCAACACGCAGAAGACCGGCCACACGTGGCTCCATTTTCTCGAAAACGAAACCTCCCAAATCACCACAAGCGCCCGCAGCACGACTGAAATGGGGAGCGCGGGCGCCCCGCCCGCAGTGTCCGGCGCCTCGCCGGACACATCGGACGTGGAAAACCTCCCGGTCGCCGGCACCGAGGTGATTTTGACAGTGGACCCCGCCCGCCGCGCCGCCATCCAGCGCCACCACACCGTCACGCATTTGCTCCACTGGGCGCTGCACGAAGTCGTGAGCAAGGAGGCCACGCAGAAGGGCTCCTTCGTCGGGCCGGACAAGCTGACGTTCG
>BJFP01000275.1 GCA_014189875.1 Verrucomicrobiota bacterium
GCGCCGGGCGAAGCTCCGAGCAGCGCTGTGAGGGAACGGTCGGTCGATGAGAACACTTCGGTGCCGAAATACACTGCGCCGCGATCCGCCTTCTTGATGGTCTGCACGCGGATGCCCGCCTGCAAAAGCCGCCAGTCCTCCGTGCGCGCATTCGGGTAGTATTGGCGCACGGCATTCATCCGGTCCTCCATGCTCTGCAGCCCTTGCGTCACCAGATAACGCACTAGTGATCGGTTATGCACGCCGGCGCGCAGCAGCGTGGTGAGATTGTTCGCGCGAACGGAAAGCGGCAGATCGGTCCAGCTTCCGGTGTGCTTGAGGAAACGCGTGGTCCACGACGCAAAGGGACCAAAGAGGAGCTGGCACCGCCCATTGAGCCGCCGCTGATCGAGATGCGGTGTGCCAACGTGCGGGGCCGCTGGATCAGCGACGCCATAGACTTTCGCGTTGTGCTTTGAGCAGACGGAAGGTTCATCGCAAACCAGCCACTGCCCTCCGACGGGAAACGCGCCAAACCCCGCGACCTCGGGGAGTCCCGTCGATTGCAACAAAGGCAGGCTGCCGCCGCCTGCGCCGACGAAGACGAACTTCGCACGCTGCTTGCGCTCTTCACCGGAAGCCATGCAGCGCAAGGCGACATGCCATTCGCCATTGCCGCGCCGAAGTTTGGTCGCCTTCCATCCGGCGGCCACACCGCAGTGCTCCTGCTGCGCCAGCCAGCCGCATAGACGGCGGGCCAGCAGGCCGAAGTTCACCTCGGTGCCCTCGCCTGTCGTGGCTGCGACCGAACAAGCATCGCGCCCTTCCATCACCAGCGGAGCCCATTGGCGAATGACCGAGGGGTCCGTGGTGTGCGTCATGCCGCGGAAGAAATGATGCTCCACCATCGCCGCGTGCCGGGCATGAAGGAAGTCCACATCGTCCGCGCCCTTCACAAAGCAGACGTGCGGCACCGCATGAATGAAGTCGGCAGGCTCTCCCATCATTCCTTCGGCAGTCATGGAACCCCAGAACTGCTTCGAGTGCTCGAACTGCTCAAAGATGTGCAACGCCCGGCTGATGGGCACGCCACCGTTTTGATCGCGTGCCGGGGTGTAGCTGAGTTCGCAAATACCGGCGTGGCCCGTGCCCGCGTTGTTCCAGCCGTCCGAAGCTTCACGCGCCAGTTCGGGCGTGATTTCGAACATCTGGATGCGCAGGCGCGGATCGAGCCGCTTGAGCATCACGGCCAACGTCGCAGACATGATGCCGCTGCCGACAAGCACGATGTCGGGCGTTTCAATGATGCGCGATGCGACGCCGCAAATCGCTCCGACCTCCGAGGGTGGGCGACGCGCAGCGCCATCATGCGCACTTATCTCCACGGGCATTTCCATCGGCCTGATTTCAGCACCAATGGGCACCCTGCACCTCCACATGCACGGCGTAGAGGCTGCGGCTGGCGGTCATGAAGAGGCGGTTCCGGCGCGGGCCGCCGAAGCACACATTGCTGCACACTTCGGGCAGCACGATCTGGCCGATGCGTTTGCCTTCGGGAGAGTAGATGTGCACGCCATCGTAGCCTTCGCCCACCCAGCCCATGCCGGCCCAGATGTTGCCGTCTTTGTCGCAACGGATGCCGTCGGCAAGCCCGGCGACCTGCTTGCCGTTGAGTTCCATTTTCATCGAGGCGAACTCGCGGCCGTTCTTCAGCTTCGCGCCGTCGATGTCCCAGACCTTGATGTTCTTCGGCGCCTCGGGGTAATGCGTGGCACCGGTGTCGGCCACATAGACCTTCTTGTAGTCGGGCGAGAAACAGAGGCCGTTGGGCTTGAAGATTTCGTCAGTGACCTTCTCCACCTTGCCGCTTGGGTCGATGCGATAGATGGCTTCTTTGAGCAAGAGGTCGCCTTTGTTGCCCTCGTAGTTCCCAAGGCTGCCATAGCCCGGATCGGTGAACCACACGCTGCCATCGGAATGCACCGCCCCGTCGTTGGGCGCGTTGAAGGGTTTGCCGTCGAACTTGTCGGCGAGGACGGTGAGGCTGCTGTCAGCCTCGTAGCGCACCACGCGGCGATTGCCGTGCTCGAAGGAAATCTGGCGGCCTTCCCGGTCAAAGGTGTTGCCATTACTGTAGCCAGCGGGCTTGTGGATCGTCGTGACCTCGCCGTCATCTTGCAGCCAGCGATGCTGCACGTTGTTCGGGATGTCGCTCCACACGAGGTATTGGCCCCATCCGCTCCACGCAGGCCCTTCGGCCCAATACATTCCGGTGTGCAGTCGCTCGATGGGCGCGGAGCCGACCCTGTATTTTTGAAATGCCTTATCGAGCGCGATGACGTCCGGTTCGGGATAACGGATGGGGGCAGCGCCGGGGCCGAAGTCTCGGGCAAACAACGGAGCGGCAGCAAGAGAGCTGATGGAAGTGAGGAAGGAACGACGTGTGGTCATGGTGTTGGTGGATGGTTGGAGTGGTGGAATGATGGAATCACCTCGGGGCGGTGACGCCGTTGACGATATTCGGCAGCGTCTCACCGCGCACGGCTTGCAGAGCGATTCGCGCGGCTGTTTCGCGCAGCATCTTGTGCGCTTGCGGACTACCGGAGGCGATGTGGGCGGCGAGGATGACATTGGACATCTTCAGGATCGGATGATCGGCTGGAATCGGCTCGGGATCGAAGACATCGAGCGCGGCACCGGCGAGATGACCTGATTGCAGTGCTTCCGTGATCGCTGCGCTGTCGGCAAGATCGCCACGGCCCACATTGATGAAGACGGAACCCGGCTTCATCTTGGCGAACGCTGCGGAGTTGAAGAGCTGTTTCGTCTTCGGCGTGGACGGACAATGCGGCGAGACAATGTCGCTCTGCGCGAGCAACTCATCGAAAGACGCTGCGGCCACCGCGCCTGCTTTGGCGATTTCATCCGCGGCCACGACGGGATCAAACACGAGCACACGAGCTTTGAACGCGAGCAGACGCTTCACGACTTCCCGCCCGATGCGCCCAAAGCCGACGATACCGATGGTGAGATGTTTCAGCGCCGACATCGCGGTCAACGGCGTGGCGAGGCCCCACTTGCCCGCGCGGATGTCGAGCGCGTTCGGAACCACCTGCCGCGTGATGGCGAGGATGAATGCCAGCGCGTGATCCGCGACTTCGTCGATGCAGTAGTCCGGGATGTTGCACACCGGGATGCCACGCTCGCGTGCGGCTGTGGTGTCCACATTGTCGTAACCAATGCCATAGCGCACGATGGCCTTAGCTTTGGTCATGGCGTTCACCACCTCGGCGTTCACCGGAGCAAACTGCGCAATGACTGCATCGGCATCTCGCACAAGTTCGGCGAGGTCAGCGGGTGAACGCTTCTCTTTGAAGGAGACGACCTCAATACCTGCGGGTCGAAGAATGGATTCCTCGACGCTGAGATCGGGGAAGGTGTAGTCGGTGATGGCAATTTTTAGCATGGTCGTGTGTGTAAGGTTATTCGCCGATGACGCGGACGGTGGTGAGGGACTTGATGAGGCTGTGGTCGTCCCATTTCCAGACAACGCGCTTCTCCTTGTCGTGCGTGACCTCGAAGGCGTGGGCCCCCTTGCCCTCCTGACCGCGCAGGAAATTGCCGACGAGGAGATTGCCGTTCTTAAGCCGCTGGACGCTGGAAACCCAGGTGATGTTCAGCTCCGGCGCGTCCTTCGCCCCGAACTCCCACACGATCTCCTTTGCCGGCGTGACCTCGATCACGCGTTTCTGCGTACCGCAGGAGATAAGCGTGTTGCCATTGGGCAGCCGCTGCCCCTCGCCCGCGTTGGCGACCCCGGTGTATTCCCACACGACCTTGCCGCTCGGGTCCACCTCGCGCACCGCCCCCTCGCCTTCATGCCCGGCGAGGATGTTGCCGTTTGCGAGCTTGTGGATATTTCGCACCTGAAGGTGGGCGCCCTTCTCGGTCGTGGTCAGCGGCGTGACATGCACGATCCCGCCCTTTGGATCCACTTCCACCGCCTGCGGCGGCCCCTGCTCCGCGACCAGCGTATTGCCATTCGCGAGCCGCTCGCAGCCAAAGACCTGATGCGACTTGCTCACGTAATCGAACACCTTCTCACCACGCGAAGTGATCTCGCGCACGCCGGTCGGCTGGCCGCCATAGCCGAAGAGGATGTTCCCATTCGGCAGCACCTGGAAGATGACCGTGGTGCTCGGTGGCTTGAACTCCCACACGAGCTTGCCGTCGGCATCAAGTTCGACGAAGCGGTTCGGCCCTTTGCCATACTCGGTGAGGAGGAGGCGATGCTTAATAGGCGCGTCAGCAGCAGAGCTTGGTGTGGTGAATGGCAAAGCGAGTGCGACGAGGCAAATGAGGTTTCGGGCAATGGAATGCATGGTTGGTGTGAGGTTGGAAATGGGTTGCAGGGTTCGGTTGGCGTTCATGCCAGCACCTCCTTCACGACATGGCTTTCCTCGACACCGGTCAGGCGATAATCGAGACCCGCGTGGCGGTAGGTCAGCTTTTCGTGATCGAAGCCCATGAGATGCAGGATCGTGGCGTGAAAATCGCGGACGTGAACCGGCTTCTCGGCGGCTTTCATGCCGATCTCATCCGTGGTGCCGTGGACGATGCCGGGCTTCACGCCGCCGCCGGCAAGCCAGGAGCTGAAGGCCCAAGAATGATGCTCGCGACCTTTGGCGGCAGCCGTGTTGTTGAAGGGCGTGCGGCCGAATTCTGTGGTCCAGACGACGAGTGTGTCGTCCAGCATGCCGCGTTGCTTGAGATCGCGCAGCAGGGCGGCGATGGGTTGATCGACGTTCTTCGCGAGCGGCACATGCGTCATCATATCGCCGTGCGCGTCCCAGTTGTCGGAGGAGCCGGTGTCGATGAGTTCGACGAAGCGCACACCGCGCTCGACGAGTCGACGCGCCGCGAGACATTGCCAGCCGAAGCCAGTGGTCTGGCCGCGTTTCAGACCGTAGCTGGCGAGTGTGGCATCGGATTCTTGTTTGAGGTCAAAGGCATCCGGCACGGCTATCTGCATGCCGAAGGCGGTCTCGAAGGTCTGCAATCGCGCGGCGAGCAGCGGATCGGCGCCGCGAGAAGAGAGGTGCTCTTCATTCATCTGACGCAGTGCAGCGAGTTCGAGTTGCTGGCGGTTCGCAGGCACCCGCGGAGCCACGTTGGCGATGGGTTCCGCACCAGGAACGACGAGCGTGCCCTGATACGCACCGGGCAAGAAGTCACTCGCGAACACCTGCGTGCCTGCATAGGTCTGCTTCGGCGCGATGACGACGAAGCCCGGCAGATTGCGGTTCAGCGTGCCGAGTCCGTAAGTGGCCCACGAGCCGATGCTGGGCCGTGACTGCGCGAACGAGCCCGTATGCATGCCAAGCGTGGCGTTGTAGTGATTCGAGTGCGAGGTGTGCATCGAACGGATGAGCGCGATGTCGTCCACGCACTGCGCGATGTTTGGAAACAAGGCGCTGACCTCCGTGCCACACTGCCCGTGCTTCGCGAACTCCCACTGCGGGCGCTTCAAATAGATGCGCTCGTAGCCGGGGCGGTTTCCAATCTCGGGGTGATTGGCCTTGATCTCCTTCCCATGATCTCGTGTGAGCGCGGGCTTCGGATCAAAGGTATCCACATGCGACACGCCGCCGGTCATGAAGAGGAAGATGACGCGCTTCGCCTTCGCCGGAAAATGCGGCTGTTTCGGTGCGAGCGGGTCCGCATTGTCGGCGAGCAACTGCTGCACGATGCCGGGAAACACCAGCGAGCCGGTGACGGCGCTGGCGAGGAATTGTCGGCGGGGGATGGTGCGTGGCTTCATGGTTTTAATCGAGGTGCATGAACTCATTGCTGGCGAGCAGCACTCGGGCGTAAGCCGCCCATTTTTCCTGCGGGGTAGCGGGATAGCTGGCGAGGAAAGCTCGGCAGCGTTCGCGTTCGGCTGCGGAAGGCTGGCGCTGGAACAAAACGCGATAGGCTTGCGCGATGCGGGCTTCATCGGTGGCCTGCTTCATCAGCGATGTGGCGAAGGCACCGGCTTGCGCGTGGAAGAAGGGATCGTTGATGAAGTAGAGCGCCTGCGTGGGCACCGTGGTCGTCTGGCGG
>BJFP01000276.1 GCA_014189875.1 Verrucomicrobiota bacterium
GACCTTGTTCGCCACGGCCACGGCTTCGTCCTCGGTCACGGCGGCGCCGCCGCTGGTCTGGCGGATGCCGAGCCTGTCGAGCATCGCTCCGAAGAGTTTGCGGTCCTCGGCGATCTCGATGCTGCGCGGCGAGGTGCCGATGATGGGCACGCCGGCTTCGGCGAGTCCGTTGGCGAGGTTCAGCGGCGTCTGCCCGCCGAACTGCACGATGACGCCGAGGAGATTCTCGCTCTCCTGCTCGCAGATGTTCAGCACGTCCTCGAGCGTGAGCGGCTCGAAGTAGAGCTTGTCGCTCGTGTCGTAGTCGGTCGAGACGGTCTCGGGGTTCGAGTTCACCATGATGGTCTCGAAGCCCATCTCCCGCAGCGCGAACGACGCGTGGACGCAGCAGTAGTCAAACTCGATGCCCTGCCCGATGCGGTTCGGCCCGCCGCCGAGGATGATGACTTTCTTCTTCCCGCTCTCGCGCCGCTCGTTTTCGTCGCCGTAGGTCGAGTAGTAATACGGCGTGTAGGCCTCGAACTCCGCGGCGCAGGTGTCCACGAGGCGGTAGGTGGGTAAAATGCCCGCACTCTTCCGAACTTTGCGAATCGTCTTCGTATCCTCGCGGAGCAAATGCGCGAGCTGCACGTCGCTAAAGCCACGCTTCTTCGCTTCACGCACCGATCCGACTAGCGCCTCATAATCTTTGGCTTTGCGAGCCTCCGTGAGAGCAGGACCGCCTTCACTCGCAGCACCGATTTCTTTGAATCGCCCTTCCGAAATGTTGCCAACCAAGTCGAGATGGTGCTCCTCACGAACAATCTGGGCGATGTTGTGGAGAAACCAGCGATCAATTCTTGTCAGTTCAAAAAGCTCCTCTACGTCCATGCCAGCGATGAAGGCTTCACGCAGATGGAAAATGCGCTCGGCATTTGGAATCGTCAGCTTGCGCCGCAGAAGATCGAGATCCCACAACTCGCTGCTGTCGATATTCGCATTTTTGACCTGATTGTCGCGAGCGCCTCCACCAATCCATGTCGCGGTGACTTTTCCATCGGAACCCAGCCCAAACCGCTTGATCTCCAGCGAGCGCAGCGCCTTTTGCAGCGCCTCCTTGAACGTCCGGCCGATCGCCATCGCCTCGCCCACGCTCTTCATCTGCGTCGTCAGCACCGCGTCGGCCTGCGGGAATTTCTCGAACGTGAAGCGCGGGCATTTCACCACGACGTAATCAATCGTCGGCTCGAAGCTCGCGGGCGTCTCGCGCGTGATGTCGTTGCGCACCTCGTCGAGCGTGTAGCCCACGGCCAGCTTCGCGGCGATTTTGGCGATGGGGAAGCCCGTCGCCTTGCTCGCCAGCGCCGAGCTGCGCGACACGCGCGGGTTCATCTCGATGACGATCATCCGCCCCGTGTCCGGGTGGACGGCGAACTGGATGTTGCTCCCGCCCGTCTCCACGCCGATCTCGCGGATGATCGCGAACGACGCATCGCGCATCACCTGGAACTCGCGATCGGTCAGCGTCTGGATCGGCGCCACCGTGATCGAGTCGCCCGTGTGAACGCCCATCGGGTCCACGTTTTCGATGGAGCAGATGATCACGCAGTTGTCCGCGTGGTCGCGCATCACCTCCATCTCGAATTCCTTCCACCCGAGCAGCGACTCCTCGATGAGCACCTCGCTCACCGGCGACATGTCCAGCCCGCGCGCGACGATCGTTTCAAATTCCTCGCGATTGTAAGCGATGCCGCCGCCCGTGCCGCCGAGCGTGAAAGCCGGCCGGATGATGAGCGGCATCGTGCCGATCTCCGCCGCGACCGCGCGCCCCTCCTCCATCGTGTGCGCCACGCCAGAGGTCGGCATATCGAGGCCGATTTTCAGCATCGCGTTTTTGAAAGCGAGCCGGTCCTCGCCCTTGTGAATCGCCGCCGGCTTCGCGCCGATCATGCGCACGCCGTATTTCTCTAGCACGCCGAGTTCGTGGAGCTTCATCGCGCAGTTCAGCGCCGTCTGTCCGCCGAGCGTCGGCAGCAGCGCGTCCGGCTTCTCCGCGATAATGATTTTCTCCACCACCTCCGGCGTGATCGGCTCGATGTAAGTGCGATGCGCAAACTCCGGGTCCGTCATGATCGTCGCCGGATTCGAGTTCACGAGGATGACCGTGTAGCCCTCCTCCTTGAGCGCCTTACAGGCTTGCACGCCTGAGTAGTCGAATTCACACCCCTGCCCGATGACGATGGGGCCGGAGCCGATGAGGAGGATCTTCTTGATGGACGTGTCTTTTGGCATGAGCGCTTGCGGAGAAAATATGGTGAAAGGGAAAAGCCCGCGGGGTGTATCAGCCGAGGCCATTCGGTGCAACCGGCGGATGCGGAAAAATCTGCGTCGCGAATGGAGCGCCGGCGTCCCCTCCGGCCACGATCATAATGCGCAGCATCACTTCGCACACCGCAGGTAGCCGGGCTTGTGAAAGTGCGGGCTGATCTTCCCGCGTGTTTGGAATGCGTGCCCGCGCTTTCACAAGCGCGGCTACGGAGGATCAGCGCCCTGCGCCTGCGGCTTCCCTCGCCTCGAAGATGCGGACGCTTGTGATGTAATCGAGCGCGCGCTGGAGTGCCTCATCGCGCACGGGCTTCGCAGGAGCATCGCCATTCGCACGGCGCTTTTGGATTTCCTGAACCTCGTCGAGTTCGGGGTTCGTGCCTGCGACGAGCGCGGCCTCGTTCATCCGGGCGCGCGGCTTGTCGAACACGAGCGGTGCGACACCGGGGCCGTTCATCGCGAGTTGCAGCACCTCGTCCGTCTTTTCCTGCGGGACATTTACCGTGAGATCCGGCGTGAGGCCGCCGGGGAATACGGGCGTTGCATCCGGCAGGGTGACCTCGCCGACTGCCACGCGCAACACGCGTCCGCCTGCGAGCGGGACTTCCTCAAACTGCGCGGCCTCACCCTTCGTCTGCTGGCCGATCACGTACGCGCGCAAGTGCGTGTGCAGCACCGCGGCAATCACCTCGCCCGCGCCGGCGGTGTTGCCATCCACGAGCACGGTGAGCAGGCCGCGCCATTTCGGAGCGTCGCGTGAAGTCAGGATTTCCTCGTCGTTCGCCTTCGGCTTCTTGATCGAAAAAAGCACGCGGCCCTTCGGCGAGAACCGGCGGCAGCACTCGGCGGCGAGTTCGAAATCCGTGCTGTGCGGCGTCGCACGCAGATCGAGCACCATCGCCGTCGGCGGCCCCGCAGCGAAGCCCTCCAGGGCGGCATCGAGCGCCGCGATATTTTCCTGCGTGATCGCGCCGAGGCGCAGGTAGCCGACCGCGCCTCCGAGCACTTCCGAGCGAAACAGCCCGTCGCGGTCGTCGGCCTTCTTCGCAGCGGTGAAAATGCGCGCGCCAGCGCCGAGACGCTCGAGCAGTCCCTGCATGGCCGCGCGTGCCAGCGCGCTTTCGTTCAGCGCATCGGGGGTCACATAGGTGCCACGGAGGATTTCCACGATCTGCCGGAGCTCATCCTCTGTCAGTGCATCCGCCGCCTCGTGCGATGAAAGCTGCCGCGGCGCGGATTCCGCAGGCGCGGTCGCGTTGCCAGATTTTTCAACAGCAGGATCGCCGATCTTCGCCGGAGCCGCCGACTTGGCGCCTGCACCGTTCACCGGATCGGGCAGCTTCTGCTGCGCCTGCGCACACGCGAGCGCGAGCACGAGCACCGCGGCGAGGAGGGGGGGCTTTTTCATGCGCGGCGAGCGTAGCCTCACAGCCCCTTCGCCGCAATGTCCGAACGAAATTGCATCCCTTCGAAGCGGATCCCCGCGACCGCAGCATACGCGCGCGCCTTCGCTTCCGCGAGCGTCGGTGCAAGCGCGGTGACGCCGAGCACGCGACCACCTGCGGTGAGAAATTCTTCGCCGTCACGCTTTGTGCCCGCGTGGAAAATGGTCGCGTCACTGTATTCCAAGCCCGCGATCTTTTTGCCTCCCGCGTAGCTGCCGGGATAGCCGCCGCTTGCGAGGATCACGCATACGGCCGCCTCAGGCCGCCAGCGTGCGTCCGTAGTGTCGAGGCGCTGCTCGATCGTCGCCTCCAGCAGATCGAGCAGGTCGCTTTCGAGGCGTGTGAGGAGCACCTGCGTCTCGGGGTCGCCGAAGCGGCAGTTGAATTCGAGCACCTTGATTCCGTCACGCGTGATCATGAGGCCGGGGAAAAGCATCCCGCGATAGTCGAGCCCGTCCGCGCGCAGGCCGGCGATGAAGCGATCGAGCACCTCGGTGCGCACGCGGGCTTCGAGCGCGGGCGGCAGCACTTTGGCTGCGGGCGAAAACGTGCCCATGCCGCCAGTGTTCAGGCCGAGGTCGCCGTCGAGTGCGCGCTTGTGATCCTGCGCGCTCGGAAAAAGCAGGTAGCTCCTTCCGTCCACGAGCGCGTGGATGCTGCACTCCTCGCCTTCGAGAAATTCCTCGATCACCACCTCTGCTCCCGCGTCCCCGAATTTCCGCTCCTCCATGATTTCGCGGATCGCCGTCTCTGCTTCGGCGTGCGTCTGCGCGATGATCACGCCCTTGCCGAGCGCGAGCCCGCTGGCTTTCACGACGATTGGCGCGCTCATTTTCGCGGCGAATGCGCGCGCGTCGTCCGCATTGGAAAATTGCCCGCTCGCCGCAGTCGGGATGCCGTGGCGCAGCATGAATTCCTTCGCGAAGACCTTGGACGATTCCAGCCGCGCCGCACTTTGCGTCGGCCCAAAAACATGCAGACCTTCGCTCTGAAAACGATCCACGATCCCCGCTGCAAGCGCATCATCCGGGCCGACGACCGTCAGGCCGATGCCGCGCTCCTTCGCGAATTTCACAAGCGCATCGTGATCGGAGATTTTTAGCGGCACGCACTCGGCGAGCTGCGAGATGCCGCCATTTCCCGGTGCGCAAAATATCTCCGTGACGCGCGGCGACTGCTTCAATTTCCAGACCAGCGCGTGCTCGCGCCCTCCGCTGCCGATGACGAGGATTTTCATTCGGCGCGGACGCTAGACGAGCGGAAGGAGCGCGGGCAAGCGCGGCAGTGTAGGACAGCCTGGAAGGCGGTCCTACACCGCCGGCTGCTGCTGCGTGAGGCAGTGGAATGCGCCGAGGCCCCAGATGAGTTCGCGGCAATCAATGCCGATCACCTTCCGTCCGGGGAATGCCTTCTCCAAAATCGCGGCAGCCCAGCGGTCGTTCACGTCCGAAAAAATCGGGAGCAGTACGACTTTGTTGGCCACGTAGAAGTTCGCGTAGCTCGCGGGCAGGCGCTGTCCGTCGCGCACGATCTTGCGCGGCATCGGCATCTTCACGACGTGGAAACGCGGCACCTTTCCGTCGCCGCCGGGTTCATCTTCCTCGTCGTCGTCCTTCGCGCCGGATTCCGCATCGGTCGTGATGCCTGCAAGCAGGTCGTGGTTCGCCTTCAGCGGTTCAAAGTTCGCGTCGTTCTCGTCTTCCTCTATGGCGCACACAATCGTATCCGTGCTCACGAAGCGCGCGATGTCGTCAATGTGCCCGTCCGTGTCGTCGCCCTCGATGCCGTCGCCGAGCCAGATGATTTCCTTCACGCCGAGAAAATCGCGCAGGCGCTGCTCGATCTGCGCCTGCTTGAGATCGGGATTGCGGTTCGGATTCAGCAGGCAGCTCCGCGAGGTGAGCAGCAGCCCCTCGCCGTTCACATCAATCGAGCCGCCTTCCAAAATCATGCCGGGATATTCGACAGGCAGGCCGAGCTTTTCCGCAATCGCGGTCGGCACGTAGTCGTCGTCGTCGAACGGCGGATACTTGCAGCCCCACGCGTTGTAGTCCCAGTCGAGGATGAGCGACTTCGGCGCGGTTTTGCGCGTGACGAAAATCGGGCCGTGATCGCGGCACCACGGCTCATTGATCCCGATGTGGTGAAAGGTCACATGCGCGTGTTTCGCGCCGACTTTCGCGAGGATTTTCTTCACGTCCGTCTCGTGCGCGGCGTCGCACACATTCACATGCACAGGCTCCGAATCCGCGAGCGCGTGGACCATCTTCGCGATGGCGAGCGCGGCTTTGTCGTACGCGCCATTGCC
>BJFP01000277.1 GCA_014189875.1 Verrucomicrobiota bacterium
AAGGCGTCTCCACCCGCAAAGTCACCGCCATCCTTGAGGAACTCTGCGGCACCTCCGTGAGTTCCACCCAGGTCAGCCACTGCGCCGCACGCCTCGACGCCGATCTGCTCCTCTGGCGCACCCGGCCTCTGGGTGCCTTCCCCTACGTCATCCTCGACGCCCGCTACGAGAAAGTCCGCCAAGGCGGCCGCGTGCTCGACTGTGCGGTGCTCGTCGCCCTGGGCATCGCTCCCGATGGCAGACGCCAGATCCTCGGCGTGAGCGTCGCCCTCAGCGAAGCCGAGGTCCACTGGCGCGAACTCCTCCAGAGCCTCCAGCAACGCGGTCGCCGAAGTGCCCGAAGATCACACCGCCGAGCGGCCGCGCAAAGAACCCGAAGGCATACGTCGCGAACGCGGCCATCGTGCCGGCGATCGGATTGAAATTTGGAAAGAAAATCCGGTTGACCACGAGCGCCGATGCCGTGCCGTAGAGGAAAAAACATACCACTCGATCGCCGTGCCGATGAAGCTCGCGATGACGACGCGGCGGATGGAACTGGGGACGGATGGTTCGGACATGGGGCAGTGTGGAATGCGGCAAGACGCGAGCGCCCGATGCAACGCAACATCCAAGCGGGTCCAAGGCGCGGCTTTGGAGCAATTTTGGAAATGGATGGCCGTTGTCTGAGATTGAGACTGGCGCGGGGGAGTTGTGGATATTGGAGGTGCTCCGCGCCGCTCAATTCGGAATTTGGAGCACGGCTACAAAAATATGAAAAAGCTCCGGGCGTGTGGCGGCGCTTCACGGAATGATCCGTTTCTCATCCAAATTGATCCGCTGCTCTGAACCGAGGCGGCGTCACTTTGCGCGCGGCGCGAGGTAGGCCAGCATGTCCGCGAGGGTCGTGAGCTTGCCGTAGTCGGCCTCGGGGATTTCGACATGCAGCTTCTCGTGCAGGCCGATGAGGAAATTCAGAAAATCGAACGAGTCTATGTCGAGCGACTCGCGGATTTTGTCGCCGGGGCGCAGCGTGGAAGGATCGGCTTCCGGTGCGACTTTGCGGAGTCCGGCAAAAATGATTGTCCTGATTTCTTCCTCGCTCATAGCTGCTCCGGGTTTTGCAGGCGGCGGTTCAGTGCTTCGAGAAAATGCCCGCCGCGGTGCCCGTCCGTCGCGCGGTGATCCGCTGCGAGCGTGGCGATCGCCACGGGATGCACGCCGAGCATTCCGTCCTGCGCCCACGGCTGCGGCATCGCCTTGCCGATGCCGACGAGCGCGACCTGCGGCGGGTAGATCACGCCAAACACCGCCTCAACGCCGAGGTCGCCGAGGTTCGTCAGCGTGATCGTCGCATCCGTCATTTCCGAACTGCGCAGGCGTCCGGCGCGGGCGCGGGGAATGAGGTCGCGCAGTGCTGCCATGAGCTGATCGAGGCTCTGCTTGTCCACGTCGCGGATCGCAGGTGCGACAAGGCCCCCGCCCTTCATCGAAATCGCAAAGCCGATGTGGATGGCATCGGACACGCGGTGCTCCTCGGCGATCCAAAAGCCGTTCATTTCGGGAACGTCGCGGAGCGCGAGGGCGATGGCCTTCAGTGTCATCACGACCGGCAGCAGGCGATCCGCAATCGGGCGTTTCGCGTTCTCTGCTTCGAGCCACGCGAGTGCGCGGCTCATGTCCATGCGTGTCTGCAAATAGTAATGCGGGATTTCGCGTTTCGACTTCGACATCGCGGCGGCGATCGCCCTGCGCATTCCGGCGCGGCCCTTGTCAGCACCTTCGTAGCCGCCGACGGAAAGAGGCGGGCTGATCTGCTGCGCCCCTGTCTCGCTTGCGCCAGCAATCGTCGCAGGCGCAACCTCTTTTCCCGCAGTGGCGCGCTCGATATCAGCGCGTTCGATCACGCCACCCGGCCCGGTTCCCTCCACGGTCGCGAGATCCACGCCGAGTTCCGCGGCAAGCTTGCGCGCGAGGGGCGAGGCCCTGTGTCGCGCAGTCATGGGCGCGGGCGGTGGAAATTCCGGCGGCGGAACTGCGATCGGAATCGGTGCCGGGGCGGCGATCGCAGGCGATGGCGCGGCGGGTGCGCCGGATGGAGCACCGTCGGTCTTGATGACGGCCATCAGCGCGCCGACGGGCAGTTTCGCGCCGGGCTCCGCGGCGAGTTTTTCCACGATGCCGGTCTCGAAGCATTCGATCTCGATCAGCCCTTTGTCGGTCTCCACCTCCGCGATGATGTCGCCGCGCTTGATCGCCGCGCCGGGCTGCACGCGCCACGCGATGAGCGTGCCAGCGGCCATGTCCGCACCGAGGCTGGGCATGAGGAACTCAGCCATGACGGCGCACCATTTCCGCGACCGCCGCGACGATTCCTTCCGCCTGAGGGAGCGCGGCCTGTTCGAGCTGTTTCGCGTAAGGCAGCGGCACCTCCGCGCTGCACAGGCGGCGGACGGGCTGATCCAGTTCGTAGAACTTTTGCTCCATCACACGCGCGCTGATCTCAGCCGCGATGCCGCCGCTGCGCCAGCCTTCATCCACGATGAGCACGCGGTGCGTCTTCGCGACGGACGCCATGATCGTGGCGTCGTCGAGAGGCCGCAGCACGCGCAGGTCCACGACTTCCGCGCTGATGCCGTCCTCCGAGAGCGACTCCGCGGCATCGAGCGATTTTTGGAGGCTCGCGCCGTACGTGAATATGGAAACGTCATTGCCCGCACGTCGCACCTTCGCGGTCGTGATGTCCACGAGGCCCGCGTCCGGCGGCAGTTCGCCCTCCATGTTGTAGAGCGTCTGGTTTTCAAAAATGAGCACCGGGTCGGGATCGCGCAGTGCCGTGCCCAACATCCCGTGCGCGTCCTCGACCGTCGCGGGCGTGAGCACCTTGATTCCAGGGATGTGCGCGTACCAGCCTTCGAGGCTGTGCGAATGCTGCGCGGCGAGCTGCTTGCCGCCGCCGGTGGCCATGCGGATCACGAGCGGCACATTGAACTGCCCGCCCGACATGTGCAGCAGCGTCGCCGCGGTGTTCATGATCTGATCCAGCGCAAGCAGGCTGAAATTTACCGTCATGATCTCGACGATGGGCCGCATTCCACCGAGCGCCGCACCGATGCCCGCGCCGACGAATGCGACTTCCGCGAGCGGCGTGTCGCGAATCCGCTCGGGGCCGAATTCGGCGAGCAGCCCGCGGCTCACGGCGAAGCACCCGCCATAGTGCCCCACGTCCTCGCCCATGAGAAACACGCGCGGATCGTCGCGCAACGCCTCGCGCATCGCTTCACGGACGGCTTCGCGATACGTGATCGTCCTGCCCTGTGCGGGCCCGCTCATGATGGCTTCACCTCCGAATGCACGAAGCGTGTCAGGTCGCCGACGGGCTCCATTGTTCCTGCTTCCGCGAATGCGACGGCGGCGTCCACTTCCTCCGCCACTTCGCGTTCGATGCTTTCAAAGTCCGCATCCGTCAGCACCGCGGCGGACTTCATTTTTTCGAAAAATGCCGGGATCGGATCGCGCTTCTTCCATTCGGCGACTTCGTCCTTCGAGCGGTACAGCTCCGCGTCGAACATCGAGTGCGCGCGGAAGCGATACGTGCGGCATTCGAGAAAAAACGGACGCCCTTCACGCGCCGAGTCCATCGCCTTGCGCGCCTGCTCCCCGACGGCGAGCACGTCCATGCCATCCACGGCGGCGGCGGCCACGCCATACGCGTCGGCCTTGCGGAAAAGATCGGTCATGGACTCCGAGATGCGGAGCGCGGTGCCCATCGCGTAGAAGTTGTTTTCGCAGAGGAACAGCACGGGCAGTTGCCACAGTGCGGCGAGATTCATGGACTCGTGGAATGCGCCCTCCGCCACCGCGCCTTCGCCGAAAAAGCAGGCCGTCACATTCTTCCGACCCTGCATCTTGTCCGCGAGCGCGAGGCCCACGGCGAGCGGGAGCCCGCCGGCGACGATCGCATTGCCGCCGTAGAAACGCGTCTTCGCATTGAAGAGGTGCATCGAGCCGCCGCGCCCGCGCGCGCAGCCCTCCTGCTTGCCGTACATCTCCGCCATGATCGCGCCCGCCGATACGCCACGTGCGAGCGCCTGCCCGTGTTCGCGATACGTGGCCACGACCGAGTCCTCCGCGCGCAGGTGCTGCATCACGCCGGTCGCGACGGCTTCCTCGCCATTGTAGAGGTGCATGAAGCCGCGGATTTTCCCCGCGCTGTACACCTCCACGCATTTCTCCTCGAAGCGACGGATGCGCACCATCTGCCAGAGCAGGCGGCGGGCGTGATCGTGGTCGGGAAGAGTGCTCATCAGTCGTTCTCCAGTGTGGAAAGATCGCCCTCGGGCAGGCCGAGTTCGCGCGCTTTCAGCAGACGGCGCATGATTTTTCCGCTGCGAGTTTTTGGAAGGCTCGCGATGAATGCGATCTCCTTTGGCGCGACTGCGGGGCCGAGCCGTTTGCGCGCAAAGCCGAGCAGGGACATGCGCGTGTCCTCGTTCGCAGAGTGGCCGCTTTTCAGGACGACGAATGCCTTCACCAGCTCGCCGATGAGCGGATCGGGTCGGCCGATCACGCCGGCCTCGGCGACGCACGGATGCTCCATCAGCGCGCTCTCCACCTCGAACGGACCGACCATGTGGCCCGAGGTCTTGATGATGTCGTCCGCGCGGCCCACGAACCAGAACCAGCCGTCGGCATCGCGCTTCGCGAGATCGCCGGAGAGATACCAGCCGTCCACAAAACATTTTCTGTATCGTTCCTCGTCGTGCAGATACGCGCGGAACATCGAGGGCCAGCCGGGCTTCAGCGCGAGTTCGCCCTCGGTGTCGGGCGTCGTGACGACTTCGATTTTTCCATCCACGCGCCGCACGATCGCCGCCTCGATGCCCGGCAGCGGCCTGCCCATCGAGCCGGGGCGGATTTCGAGCGCGGCGAAATTTGCGACCATGATCCCGCCGGTTTCCGTCTGCCACCAGTTGTCGTGAATCGGCAGGCCGAGCGCCTTGCTGCCCCACACGACGGCCTCGGGATTTAGCGGCTCGCCGACGCTGTGGATGAGCCGCAGCGCCGACAGATCGTGGCTCGTGCGCGGCTCGCCCGGGATGCGCATGAGCCGGCGGATCGCCGTGGGGGCGGTGTACCAGACGGTCACGCGCTGCTCCTGCAGGATGCGATACCAGCGCTCCGCATCGAAGTCGGCTTCGTCCACGAGATTCGTCACGCCGTGCAGCAGCGGCGCGAAGATGCCGTAGGATGTCCCGGTCACCCAGCCGGGATCGGCGGTGCACCAAAAAATGTCGTCGCCGTGAAAATCGAGCACGTATTTTCCCGTCGCGTAATGCGTGAGCACCGCTTCGTGGACATGCACCGCGCCCTTCGGCATGCCCGTGGTCCCGCTCGTGAAATGAAGCACCGCCATGTCTTCTGGATCCGTCGGAGGAATCGCGAAAACCTCGCTGGCCGCCGCCATCAGCTTCGGCAGCGAGAGGACGTCCGCGCCCACGTGATCGGGCGCATCGGCGAGCAGCACGTGCTTCAGCGACGGCAGCCGTTCGCGCAGAGCGGCGACCTTTTTCTCGTAGAGCGCGCTCGTGGTCACGAGCACCTTCGCATCGCCGCGGCTGAGGCGCTGGAAGACCGGCTCGGGGCCGAACTGCGAGAAGAGAGGGCAAAAGACGCTCACGTTTTTCAGCGTCCCCAGCGCCGCGAAATACAGCTCGGGAATCCGCCCGAGCAGCGCGAAGACGCGCTCGCCTTTTCCGACGCCGAGCGTCCGCAGCACATTCGCAAAGCGCGCACTCCTGCGCGCCAGATCGGAAAACGTGAAATCGGTGCGGGCGCCATCCTTGCCGAGCCATCGCAATGCGAGATGGCTGGAGCGCGCCCCTGCTGCGTGGCGGTCCACCGCCAGGTCCGCAATGTTCAGCCCGCCGCCCGGCGAGCCGCCCAGTTCACGACGCACCGCATCCCACGAGAACTCGCGCCGCGCCGCGTCGTAGTCCTGCAGGTTCGGCGTCACGCGCAGATCCGCCGGTGACTTGGGAATCGGTTTCCAG
>BJFP01000278.1 GCA_014189875.1 Verrucomicrobiota bacterium
AAAACCCTGCTTGGCTTGGGCATGACAAATGGTAGATTGTCCCCAACGAAGCCATGAACGCACTCGGCGAAATCGAAATTCACATCGAAGGGAAGGTGGGGGCTCAAAGCCTCACGCCAGCCCATGTGGATATTGAGGAAATCCGCGAGCTTCTGGGCGAAGCGGCGGATCTGCTTTTTCCCACGGAAAAACGCTCGCAGCGCCCCGTCATCAGCTACGAGATCAGCGAAGGGTCGGTGCGCCACCGTTTTCGCACGTTGATGCAGACCGTGATCGGGTTTGGTGCCGTCATCGCCCAGGTCGGCACCGAAAGGCACATCGATTTCCTCCACGAGAAGACCGCCGCCGCCATCGAGTCGTTGCAGCGTGTCGCACGGGAGAAAGATTACGTCGTCACCCTGCTGGCGAACCAGCAGAGCCTGCGGATCGACCGCACGACGCACTTTGAGCGGCAGGAGCAAGTGTGGGTGGAAGCGGAGTTCTACCTTTATGGCGAACTCACCAATGCCGGGGGCAAAAGCAATCCGAACATCCATCTGGACACCAAGGAGCACGGCACGCTGCGGATCGCAGTGGACAAGGATTATCTCAAGCAGGGCGAGAAAAACCTGCTCTACAAGAAGTTTGGCGTCCGTGCGGTCGGAAGGCAGAACCTGAAGACCTTCGAGATGGACCCGAATTCATTGCAGTTCAAGGAACTGTTGGAGCACGATGCGGCCTATTCGCAGTCGTATCTCGACGCCTTGCAGCAGCGCGCAGCCCCAGCATGGGCCGGCGTGACGGATCCTGATGCGTGGCTGGAAGAGTTGCGAGGGGGGGCTCATGCCTAGAACGGCGGCGGCGGTTCACGGCGTACTCTGAGATACGAGTTACTTTATCCGCTGGGCGAAGCCGGATGACGCGCTGCACCCGGCGGCGCAGGAATACCTCAAGTTTCTGGTCGAGGGCGGCCATGAACTCTACGTCTCCACCATCGCATTGGCGGAGTATGCGGTGCGCGACTCGATTGCGCACCTGCCACTCCGCTACTTCCGCGTTCTGCCGTTCAACGTCGATCACGCCCAGCGCGCCGGAGAGTTTGCCCGCGCGGTGTTTGAAGCCCGCAAGATATTGCCAGTGCAATTGGATCAGCGCGCAGTGATCGCAAATGACACCAAGATGTTCGCTCAGGCGGATGCAATGCCAGCCATCACGCACTACCTAACCGCAGACTAGGAATGCGAGAAGGTTTACACTTTGCTTAAGTCGGTTCTCACGCCCCGTTTTCAATTCGTGCATCTGTCGACCCCTTGGCATCTGACCTTTGGGCACCTCAATCTGCCCGCCTGACTGCGAGCACAATTCTTCAGCAACGCTCGTTCGTCGCGTTGGTTGGACGAATTAGAAACGCAGCTCGCCGCCTCCCGCTCCACCGCCGCGTGCCGAAACTCCTGAAACGGCTCTACACCAGCTTCAGCTTCCTGTTTCTCGAGTGCAGCCTGAGCTACGACCGCACGATCCAGGCGTTCACCAAGATCGCCCAAGACGTCGGCCCCGATTCGCTCCCGCATCACTACGCCATCCTCGCCTGCCCGAGTGATGCCGCCAAGAAAGCCAAACTCGAACAACGCCTCGCCGACGCGCACATCTCCGCGATCTGGTTTCCCGAAGGCGAGTATGAGCATATCGACCAAATGCTGGAACTCCTGCTCGCCTGAAACCCCGCCTCGCCGATCAGTTCAAGAAGGCGATCGTCACCTACACCGAGGGTGGTGGCCAGGGTGCTCTGCGGCTATGTTCCGAAATTGTGGAAAAATGCCGCGCGTGCAGCCCCGAGTGCGGCGGAATGAATCTCGCGCAGCGGCACGCCTGCACGCTCGGCAATCGCACGGCAGCTCTCGAACTCCGGTGCGATCTGCAGCAGGCGCTCGCCTTTGAATCCGAGCTTCACCGTCACTTCGCCGTGCACCGTCTTCACCGTCTCGAATTTGCGCGTTAGTTTGAGCCGCGCGATTTTTTCCACGCGCAGGCCGAATGCGGTCGTCTCGGTGAAAATGATATCCGCGATTTTTTCCACCGCGGCCTCGTCGCACAGTGCGGAGAGCATCGTGCCGGGGCGCGATTTTTTCATCTGCACGGGCGTGAACCACACGTCGAGCGCGCCCGCGGCGAGGAGTTGCTGCATCACCGCGCCGAGCACCTGCGGCGAGACGTCGTCGAGATTGGTCTCGATGCGCGTGACGGTGTCGGTCTCGTAGCCGGGCATGGCGGCGCGGGTAAAAATTTACGCGAGTTCGCCGAGCACGGCGCGCAGGACGTTCGGGCGGTTCGCGAGTTCGCGCGTGCCGAGGCCGTAGCCGATGCGCTCGATTTTTATCGCGGGCATGAGGCCGAAGCCCGAGGCGAATTCCGCGGCGATGCCTGCGCCGGTCGGCGTGATGAGCTCATGCGGCTCGTCGATCTGCCCCAGCGGGATGCCCTTCAAAATCTCCATTGTCGCGGGCGCGGGCACCGGGAAGATGCCGTGCGCGCATTTCACCGTGCCGTGGCCGTCGTGCAGCGCGGAGATGAACACCTTCTCCACACCGAGCGCCTCGATGCCGACGCACGAGAGCACGATGTCCGCGATGGAATCGAACGCGCCGACCTCGTGAAAGTGGACATCCTCCACGCTCATGCCGTGGATTTTTCCCTCGGCCTCGGCGATGCGGCTGCCCGAGCGGGATGCCCTTCAAAATCTCCATCGTCGCGGGCGCGGGCACCGGGAAGATGCCGTGCGCGCACTTCACCGTGCCGTGGCCGTCGTGCAGCGCGGAGACGAAGACTTTCTCCACGCCGAGTGCCTCGATGCCGACGCACGCGAGCACGATATCCGCGATGGAATCGAACGCGCCGACCTCGTGAAAGTGGACATCCTCCACGCTCATGCCGTGGATTTTTCCCTCGGCCTCCGCGATGCGGCGGAAGATCCCGAGCGCGTGTTTTTTCACGAATGGCGAGAGGTCGCTGGCCTCGATGAGCGCGCGAATTTCGCGGTGCGTGCGGCCATGCTCGTGCCCGTGTTCATGCTCATGCGAGTGCCCGTGTTCATGAGCGTGTTCGTCTGTGTGACCGTGCTCATGGCTGTGCCCGTGGCCGCAGCATTCGTCACCGTGATCGTGGTCGTGGCTGTGCGAATGTTCGCCATGCGAATGCCCGTGCGTGTGGGCGTGGTCTTCCTGGGCGTGCTCGTGCTCGTGCGTGTGCTTCAGCGCCGCGTGTCCCTCGGCGGGTGCATGGGCGTGCTTGTGCTCCGGATCGTCGTCGTGCTCGTGATGATGATGCACGTGCCCCTCTTCGCCGTGCTCGTGTGAATGCCCGTGTTCGCATTCATGCGAATGCTCATGCCCATGCTCGTGCGAGTGCCCGTGATCATGCCCGCAATCATGCTGATGCGTGCCGTGCTCCACATGCGTCGCGCCGCCGTGGATGTCGAATTTCACGCCCTCGATGTCCTTCCGCTTTGCGCGGTCATAGTGCATGTGGAAGTCGCCGATGTGCAGCTTGCCCAGCTCCCATTCGAGCGCGCTGGGTTTCACGCCGAGGTCGAGGAGTGCGCCGACCATCATGTCGCCGCTGATGCCGGAAATGCAGTCGAGGTAGAGGGCTTTCATGGGAAGTTGGGAGTTCGGAGTTGAATGTTGAGAGTTTAGAGGCGGGCTGCGCGCGCAGTTCCCTTTGTTGCCATGAATGCCGGGCCGTCGAGCGTGAATGTGGCATCGCTTTTCAAAGCGCGGGCTGATTTTTCCGACGATCGCGCGCAGGATCAGCCCGCGCTTTCACAAGCGCGGCTACCCGCGCAGCGCGGCCTTAACTTCCGGGAGCGACAGCGTCTTGTCGTAGAGCGCCTTCCCGATGATGCAGCCGTAGAGCGACGGAATCTTCGCGGCCCGCAGGACATGCTCCGCAGTGCCCACGCCGCCGCTCGCGATGAGCTGCCCGCCGAGCGGGACGATGGCTGCGTTCACGCGTTCGGTCTCGGGGAAATTCGGCCCCTGCAACATGCCGTCCGTCGCGATGTCCGTATAGATGATCGTGCCCGCGCCTGCCTTTACGGCGTTGCACGCGAGGTCGAGCGCGCTCTGCCCGGTCTCCTGCGTCCAGCCCTTCACGCTCACGATTCCATTCTTCGCATCGATGCCCACCGCGATTTTTTCCCGCCCAAATTCGCGCGCCATCTCGCCGACGAACTCCAGCGACTCCGCCGCCTTCGTCCCGAGGATCACGCGCGCCACGCCTGCATCGAGCGCGCGGCGGATCGCTTCCACGTCGCGGATGCCGCCACCGAGTTCGCACGGAATGCCGACTGCGCTCGTGATCGCGCGCACCGATTCAAGATTCTGCTGCTTGCCTGAGAACGAAGCATCTAGGTCCACAATGTGCAGCCAGTCGCCGCCTTCGCTCTCCCATTGCCGAGCGAACGCGGCGGGGTCGGACGAGTAAACGGTCTTCTGGTCAGCACGGCCCTGGCGCAGGCGGACGACTTGGCCGGACATGAGATCGATGGCGGGATAGAGGAGCATGAACCGCAAAGAGTCGGCGGGGATGCTTGCGCAAGGCAAGTGTGCTCGCGGGAAAAATGGCCGCATCCATTTCCAAAGCGGCTCGCTCTGCTCCGCATTCCACATGTCCCACAGCGCGGGGAGTTCCGCCACGCGTTCGGGTTCCTTCGCGGCGAGGTCGGCCGTCTCGGCGATGTCCGCGGTGAGATTGAAAAGCTGCCACGCGGCGCGTTGGGACCATCCCGGCGTGCCTTCTCTTTTGCGACGGGCCACGGACGACGCGCCCGCCAGGGCTCCTGCTGGCAAAACGGCGCCGGAGCGATGCGCCCGGCGATGGTTCCTTCCTTCGTCGCCGCTCAGCCCAAAGGGGCGGGATATTCCAGCCCTGGGGCTGGCCGGGGTGGGAGGCAGAGCGCCGAAGGTGCGGGTGTTGGCGGACAAAAATTTTGAGCTGCTGAAGGCGGACGCGCGCCACGGATCGCTCCATCTCAAGAAGATTGCCGCGGATGTCTATTCGGTGCGCGTCGGGTTGGAATACCGCGCGCTGGCGTTCGACAGGGGCACACACCTCACTTGGTTTTGGATCGGCCCGCACGACGAATACGAGCGGCTGATTTCGTAAGCCTCACCGCCGGAACAGCCACGCGAGCAGGGTGAGCGCGGCGCTGAGGAGCAGGCAGGTGACGATGGGGAAGTAAAACGTCGAATGGCCCTTCTGCACCGTGATGTCCCCCGGCAGCCGCCCGAGCCCGCCCAGCCCGCCGGTCTTCCAAATCACCGCGCCGAGGACCACCAGCACGATTCCGAGGATGAAGAGCAGCTTTCCGAGGTCGTTCATTCGGTTCGCATCGGCGCGAGAAACCGGGAGAGCCGATCGAGTAGGCGCACATGGCGTTCGCGGGAGACGGAGCCGATAATGCCGAGAAATCGTTCCGAAGGCATCGTCGTGAGGAAGCCGAGACGGATGACGGATGCGGCCTTCAGCCCGCTCTTTGCGAAATCGGCATCCGACAGCGCGACGATTTCATCGAAGCCGGCGACCTGCTGGTGAAGCTGCGAACTGACGCCGCAGATGAGCCAGTCACCGAAGGGAGGCATCCGCCGCAGGAGGATTGCCGGACGCGGCTTGAGGCGTCCATCCGCCTGTGGCAGCGGCGTGAGCGCGATATCGCCCTCGGTCATTGCGGCTTTACGTCGGCGGCCGAGTATTCGGGTTCGTCGTCGCCGTAGGCGCGGGCGAGGTTCTGCACACTCAGGTCCGCCCAGCCGGATCGTTCATCGTCGGGGGCGATCACCGTGACGAGCAGCGGCGCATTCGCAGGCAGCGCAAACGGCTCGTCGAGGACGATGTGCTTGCCGTCGTAGTGGGCGTTGAGGACTGCGGTTGGCATGGCGCACGGTTACTCCTGTGTGCGCACCGGGGCAAGAGCGGATCTGTTCT
>BJFP01000279.1 GCA_014189875.1 Verrucomicrobiota bacterium
CAACCCGCTCACCGCTCACAGTCGCCTTTGAGAAGTGCCGAGGAGGGGACTCGAACCCCTACTCCTTGCGGAACCAGATCCTAAGTCTGGCGCGTCTGCCAATTTCGCCACCTCGGCATTTTCTCAAACTGCTGTGCTGAAACCATTTCGATAATACCGCAGAAGCAGCGGTTTGACAGTGCTACACTTTTTGCTACACTGTGACCATCTGAAACGCTCTGCAATGATTCGAAATGCTTCATCTCAACGAAGGCACTCCTACACCAAGGTGCTGGATGTCCGCAAGCAGCCCGTGCGTCACCTCTACCGGCGCAACGGCTCGTTCTTTGCCCGCATCAGTGTCGAGGACGAGCAAGGCCGGAAAAAAAAGGCGTGGGTTCCACTCGATGTGACGACGACCGCGCAGGCGCAGGAGGAACTCAGGCGCGTTCTCGTCGAGCGCGAAGATCAAACCCTCCGTCACGTCGGCGAGTCCCCCACCCTGGAGACGTATTACACGAAGAGCTACCTTCCCATCCTCCTCGCCTCCGGAAAAAAACCGGACACCATCGTCACGGAACGCGGACACCTTCAGCACTGGCGGCGAGGACTGGGCCACCTCCGCCTCGACAAAATTCGTCCGAGCCATGTCCTGAGTGTGTTCGGCCAAATGCGGAAGACTTTGCAGCCCCGCACCTGCAACGGCGCATTGGTGGCGCTGAACAACCTCCTCCGGGCGGCAAAAACGGACACCTATCTCAAGGTGCTGCCGACCTCGGAAGTCAAGCGGTTCAAGGCCGTCACGAGACAGCGGCGGCTCTACACCCTGACGGAGATCGAGCGCGTCTGCACCAAAGCGCTGGAGGCCACGAAAAACGGCGTGCAGTTCGCCGACTACATCCGCTTCCTCGCCTTCACGGGTGCGCGGGAGGTCGAGGCGCTCAAGGTGCGATGGGAGGATGTGAATTTTGACCGAAAGCAGGTCTGCATCGGTTGGGATGGAAATCCAAAAAACGACTCGTTCCGCTGGGTGGACATGTCGCCGGTGCTCGATGCCCATCTTCACGAGATGGAAAAGCGGAGGGCGCCGGACTCACAATGGCTATTCCCCTCCCCTCAGCGTGGGGACAAGGATCTTGCCGCAAAATCCTTTCGGGAGTCCCGCATCCTTGCCCGGACCGCCGCGGGGCTGCTGGACTTCGGATTCCACGACTGCCGGCACTTTTTCATCTCGCAGGCCGTGATGTCGGGCGTGGACTTCATGACCATCGCAAAATGGGTCGGTCACCGCGACGGCGGGTTGCTCATTGGGAAAGTGTATGGCCATTTGTCAGATGAGCACACCCGACGGCAGGCGGGGAAGGTTTCCTTCGGGTGAGAATCTTATGACTGAGAGCCTTCCCATCAGGGATGAAGAATGGAATTTTGGTATCCTCCACGAGAAGCAAACTAGAGAAGCTATGGTGTGGGAGTATTGCCGCTCGCAAGAATGGATCAAAGAGGCTGCAGTGGTGCGACGGCGAAAATCGGATGCCTCCACACTCACCACGGCTGTGCAAACGGGTCTAGCCCGGAAGCTGGATGTAGCCCAGCGACCTATGAGCACAGACGCGGTCAGACAAATATGGTCACTCCCGCCCCCAGAGAAGCCAGCCGCCACCCAAAAAAGCGACACAGTTCGAGTCGTCGAGATTTGGGCGGAGCGTTCTCCACGCGCCGGGCGCGTGAATCCGTTCATCGATTATGAACTGCACATCATGCTTGGCCCCGGATTTCCGAAATTCCCGTATGCCCTAGCTCCGAGACCGCTTGCCGTCTTGGAGCACTTTGACGTGCTTCACCTGGCAGCCGTTCATGATCTCGAGGTCAACAGTGTTACGACGACGCTTTCCCCAACTCATCTTTTGGCGGCAAATTCCGAGCATTCGCAAAACATCCGCTTTCATTTCTCGGAGAAGAATGGGCTGCCCGTTGAGGTAGCGCCGAACGAGGCCGGTTGGAGAAAATTCGCCCTGGCGATCGACTGGTCGCGCACGGACGAGGAAATTCAGTTGTCCTTCCGAGAATTTCTGAAGGCCGCCAGAAAAAAATACGACCTTCCATCAACTATCGCAAAGTCTTCGCGACCCGGGCGTGGAGGTGTGCCCAATTGGCTGACGGTGAGGTATGCCACAGAGCATTTGGACATTCTCGGGGCGCACCGGTTGATTGAACAATTTGATGGCGATGCCGCCGCCGCATTCCAGCACTACAAGCAAAGGCTCACGGCGCTGAAACGCAGCGGGCCGTATGTTTCAGTCAAGGAGATGAAACGGGCGGCCGCGAGATTTCCATTGGCGGTTGGCAAAATGTTCCTTTCTGACCCGGCACGGCAGGCAGGTCGTCGGTAGGCGAGGGCCACAGTTACCGCGGCAATTGCGGCCCTATACAGGGGCGATGATTTAGGTTTTTTGGGTGCGTGCCTATGACGCAACAAAAGACAAATCCTTCGATCATCGCCTACCGAAAGTGGGTGGCCGATGCCGGCGTGAGCAGCACGACGGGATGGCGCTGGATCAAGAACGGGTGGATTCGACCCATCAACATCGCGGGCCGACTCTACGTCACCCAGGACGAAATCCAATCGTTCCAATCGCGGGCCAACAATGGCGAGTTTGCAAAACCCGCAGCCGGTGCCGCGGCTCCGAATCAAACCGGAAAGGATTCTGATGCCTGAAGCCACTCACCTCCCCAAGCTTAAGTCCGACCCCGCAGGGCCTCTGACAATCCATGGATTGCCGAACAAAGTCCGCACGGTGTTCGAAAGAATGCCGCATCACATACGGGAGTTCCTCGGGACTTGCCCGTGTGCCGGCACTGGAGTGCATGTGTGGGTTTTCAATGCAGCCCGGCGTCTGCACCGCTTCTTCCCGGACAAAGACGCCCTCGCGCAACTTCTCCAGTTCGTCACTAGAGACTGCGGGCGCACCGTGCCGTGGAGCGAGATTTCCGATGCCATCAAGAATTCGTCGAATTCTCGCCGCGGGCCGTATCCCGCAAAACAAACGTGGGCGCCTAAGTGGCCAGAAAGGAATAGACTCCTGATCGAACAGATTGGTCTCAAGGGTCCGACGTTGGCTGACCTCTCAGCACTGTCGCCGGTGCCCCTTAGTGACGGGACGCGGAACACCGAGACGATCATCGACGCCCTGTTCCCCGGTAATCCGCTGTTGTGCTGCGGTCGGTCATCCAGCGCTTTTGCGACGAGGCCGCGGGAAGATTGGCGGGGCTCGCTGCATGCGCGTCAACTCATCGTCCCATCGCCGATGTCGGACCTCACAGGGCGTAGGAAGTCCGATGGAAGGGAATCCGCCCACACTTTGGCCAACACCGGTCCGAGAGAGTTCCTCGTCGTGGAGTTCGACTTCAAGGAGTCGGACGATACGGGCAAGGCTACTCTGGACGCTCCACTCCTGCGTTCGTTGGCGGCAGGTGGTGTGTCGGTCGCAGATCTGTGCGCCGCGCTCCACCAACATCTCGCCCAATATGCCCCGCTCGCCATGGTCGTCCACAGCGGCGGCAAGAGTCTGCATGGCTGGTTTTTTGCGCACGGCCAGCCGGATGCGACAATGCTTCCGTTCATGCGCTACGCCATCAGCATCGGTGCTGACCCGGCCACATGGACCAGGAGCCAATTCGTCCGGATGCCGGACGGCACGCGGGACAACGGCAAGCTGCAACGGGTCCATTTCTTCAATCCGGAGGTGTTGCCATGAGTGCGTTGAGCAACCACTGGAACACACCTCCGCAGATTCCCGCGCCGGGCATCGAGGAAGTTGTGCCGGCGGATGCCGGGGCTCTGGCGTCCATGCTGGATCGCTGCAAGTTCGACATCAACAACCCGCCGCCGGAGTCACCTCCAGTGTTCCTGCTGAAGAATTCCGTCATCGCTACCCGTGGCAACCTAGTCTGCGTGCAAGCTGGCCCTAAGGCAGGTAAAACAGCCTTCATCGGTGCCATGGTGGCCGCGGCCATGGGAGCCAAGGGTGATTGCCTCGGAATTTCATCCAGCAATCCGCAGGGCTTGGCGCTAATTCACTTTGACTGCGAGCAGTCGCCCGTCGACCACCACAAGTGTAATCGGCGTGCTTTGGCTCGCGCAGAGTGTGACGCGCCGACTTCGTGGTTCCGCAGCTACTGCCTGACCGGCGTGACCCTTGCGCAGCGGCAAGCCGCGCTCGGACTAGAGCTGCAACGTGCCAGTGACGAATGCAGCGGAATACACTGTGTGATCCTTGACGGCGTGGCCGATCTCGTCGCTGACCCGAACGACTCCACCGAGGCGTTCCAGACCATTGACGATCTGCACCAAAAGGCCATCCAGCACGACACTGTGATCGTCTGCATCCTCCACGAGAATCCCGGGTCCGAAATCGGGAAGACGCGCGGGCATCTGGGATCACAACTGGAGCGCAAGGCCGAGAGCAACCTGCGGCTAGTGAAGGACTCAAATGGGGTGACGGTCGTTTATACGGAGCGGGCGCGGCAAACCCACATCACGAAGGAACAGGGTCCGCGGTTCCAGTGGTGGCCAGATGCCGGGATGCATGTCAGCACGGCAAGCAGGGGTGAGATCAAACGTGACGAAAAACGTGAGCGTCTTAATGCCGAGGCGATGGAGGTGTTCAAGGACGCTCCGGGTGCCTGCCTGTCTTGGGGCGACACGCATGCCCGCATTCGGGAAGTTGGCGGCCTGAAGAGTGGGGACCGGCGGCGATTCAACGACATGCTGAAGTTCGGGATCATCCGGAAGCAGGGGCAAAACTATGAACTGGCTCCACAATGACGATGCACGATCCAACCACGCTGCAAACGACGTCCTGCGACGCTGGCAGACGTCAACGCTGCAACGATGCAAGCGCATATATGATGCGCTGCACTTGCGGCGTAACTGCCCCGGCCACACACCCGCGCCACCACACCCCCGGACAAACCAATTTTGAAGCTATGAAAAACAGAACAAAGTCCCTCAACGAGGGCACCACCAACCAGGACCCCAACACCACCGGCAATGCCGGTGTCACCAACACCCCGCCCCCTATAGGGCCTGGGGATCAACCCCCGACACTGCCCGGCCACTTGCCCGAACAATGGCCAGTCGATCGCATCAAGCCCCATCCGATCAACGCCACCCTCTACGGTGACACATGCGACGAGGCACTCATCGAGAGCATCAAAGAACAGGGCATCCTTGATCCCCTGGTCATCCTGCCTGACGGCACTCTTCTGGGCGGACATAGAAGGCTGGCGGCTGCACAGCAACTGAAAATGACGACTGTCCCGGTCCACATCATGCCGGTCTCCGATGAGCGCGATCCAGTTGGCGTCATTATCGGGCTCAACGTCCATCGCCCCAAGACTCCCGCGATGAAGGTAAGGGAATACGCCGCGCTCCTCGAGATCGAGGCCCGGAAGGCTAAAGGCCGACAAGGCCGGCGGAACATCCTGCCAGATTTGGCAGGAAGTGCCCGGGAGAACGCCGCCCTCAAGGTCGGCCTTAAGCATTCAACCGCCGAGAATGGCCTCAAGGTGTTGACCGCAATCGAAAAGCACTCGGACGATCCGGCCGTCACGGAACTGCTAGACCTCATGAATCGTCGGAGCGTTGATGCCGCCTTCAAAAAAGCACAGGTCATCGGTTGGATACCGCACAAGCCGCGTAAACCACGGGCGGGAGAAAAACAGCCGTCCAGTCCGAAAGACGAACAGCACACCAATTCGAACACGGACAGACCGCTCACCGAGGTGCCAGAAGCACCACCAGCAAATGAGGATCACCCTCTTGAAGCTGTGACGCCGCCGGCACCGCCAATGCGTGAACCGCAGGGCGAAGAACGACTCGGGGCGGACGTGACTGTTCCCGACGGCCCGATGCCTGGAGCCCTGCCTGCACGCGGTGCCGTGATCGTCAAGGACATGCCGCC
>BJFP01000280.1 GCA_014189875.1 Verrucomicrobiota bacterium
CGAACGACCACGTGAACATGGGCCAGTCGTCGAACGACGTCATCCCCACCGCGATTCACGTCGCCGTCGCCGAGCAGCTCCGCACCACGCTCGTCCCCGCGCTCGACGCATTGCGCGGCGCGCTCGATGCGAAGTCGAAGGAATTCTGGGACATCATCAAAATCGGCCGCACGCATCTCATGGACGCCACGCCCGTGCGGCTCGGCCAGGAATTCGGAGGCTACGCTCGCCAGTGCGAACTCGGCGTCGAGCGCATCCGCACCGCGATCCGTGAGGTCGAGGAGCTGCCGATCGGCGGCACCGCAGTCGGCACCGGACTGAACTGCCATCCCGATTTCCCCGGAATCGTCGCGAAAATTCTCAGCAAAGGCACCGGCAATGATTTTCGTGAGGCGAAGGATCACTTCGAGGCGCAGAGCGCGAAGGACGCGCTCGTCTCCGCGAGCGGCACGCTGAAGACCGTCGCCGTGAGCCTCACGAAAATCGCGAACGACATCCGCTGGCTTGGCAGCGGTCCGCGCTGCGGCATCGGCGAAATCTCGCTCCCCGAGACGCAGCCCGGCAGCAGCATCATGCCCGGCAAGGTGAACCCCGTGATGAGCGAAGCCGTGCTGCAAGTCTGCGCGCGCGTGATCGGCAACGACGCCACCATCACCTGGGCCGCCGCGCAGCTCAGCAACTTCGAGCTGAACGTCGGCATGCCCGTCATCGCGCACGCGATGCTGGAGAGCATCCGCCTGCTCACCAATGTCGTGGAGCTTTTCCGCAAGCGCTGCATCGAGGGCATCGTCGCGAAAAAGGAACGCTGCGCCGAACTCATCGAATACTCGATGGCGATGGTCACCAGCCTCGTGCCGATCATCGGCTACGATCTCTCCGCGGAAATCGCGAAGGAAAGCGCGAAGACCGGCAAAACCGTCCGCCAGCTCTGCCGCGAAAAGAAAGTCCTCCCCGAAGATCAGCTCGCCGCTGCGCTCGACCCCGCGGACATGACCAAACCCGGCGGCGAAGGCGCAGCGGGCGGGTAGAAACAGTAGCCGCCGACGGCAGGAGGCAGCTACGAGTTTCATCGCGCGCGTCCGGGAGCGCCCCGCGTTGGGAATGACATTCGTGGCGCGGACTGTGTTTGAGTGCGCGCCGCGAATGAACGAGGCGCAGCCACATCCGACTTTCAAAGTGCCGGCACAGGTGCTCGCGGTGCTCGTGATTGTCGCCGCGATTTTCATGGGCGGCGCGACCGGGCGCATGCCGCAGGCGATCGTGCTCGCGGCGATGGGTGTGCTCATTCTCCTCGCACCACCGGCTGCGTGGCCGGATCGAAAATGGTCGCTCGCCGCGCTGGCGCTGCTCGCGCTCGCGGCGGCGGGCGCGCTGCCGGCTGCGTGGTTTCACTCCGCGGCGTGGCGCGGCGCGGTGCAGGAGGCGGGCATCGCGCTGCCCGCGACACTCTCGCCGCAGCCGCGGCTCACGCTTGAAGCATGGCTGCTCCTCGCCGCAGGAATTTCGTGGATGGGCTGGCTTATGGCGAGCCCGTGGGACGGAACATCGCGCCGTCTCGCGGCGCGCATTTTCGTGTGCGGCCTTGCGGTGCTTGCTGTGTGCGTGCTCGTACAGTGGTGGACCGGCTGGCGTCCGCCGGGCTGGCTTTCCGCGGAAAGCCACGGGCCATTTCCAAACCGCAACCACACCGCGCACGTCCTCGCGCTCGGCGGCGTGCTCGCCGTGGGCTGTGCGGCGGACGCGCTGCGCCACGGCAAGGTGCGCATGTTGCCGTGGCTGCTTGCCGCCGGCGTGATTTTGGCGGCGCTCGCGACGGTGTATTCCCGCGGCGGGATCGTGATGCTCTTATGCGCGCTCGGACTTTGGAATGTCTCGGTGGCATGGAAACGCAGGTCGTGGAAAATCCTGCTGCTCTGGCTCTCCGCGCTCTGCGTCGTTGCGTCGGTGCTGCTCGTGTTCGGCGGGCCAATCGCGGGACGCTTTGCCGTGGATGCAAACTTCACCGGTGACTTTCGCCTCCGCATCTGGAGCGATGCGCGCGCACTTGCCGCCGACTCGCCATGGTGCGGCGCGGGGCTTGGAAATTTCAGCGCGCTGTTCCCGTTCCATCGCACCGCGTCCGTGATCCAGTCGTCCGTGATCCACCCCGAAAGCGACTGGCTGTGGCTGGTGACGGAAGCCGGCTGGCCCGCCGCCGCACTCGCGCTCGCGGCGATCGTGTGCGCGCTCGCAGGCGCATTTCCGAATGAACGAAAAACGCAACGACGGCTGCGCACCGCAGCGCTCGCGGCGTCGGTCGCGGCGGTGGTGCACGCGTTTGTGGATGTGCCGGGACACCGCCTCGGCTCGGCGCTTGCGGCGATCTTTGTGATGGTGCTCGCACGCAGGGACGCCGCGCCGTCCGCAGCATCGCGCGCTGCGCTCACAATGTGGCGTGTATCCGGCCTGGCACTGATCGCACTCGGCGCGTGGTGGGCGAATGTGCCGGATGACGAAGTACGCGCAGAGGCGCTCTCGCGCGACGGGAAATTCTCCGCGGCGGTGGTGCGCGCCGACCGTGCGATCGCGCGTGCGCCGCTCGACTGGCGTCCCTATTTCACCCGCGCGGTCGCGCTGGCGTGCGATCGAAATGTAATCGAGGCCGTGGGCGACTGCTGGAGCCGCACTACGTGAGGATTCCGCTGGAGGAGGGGAACTTCTGGCTCCGCTCGCAGCCGGGGCTCGCGCTCATCGCATGGCAGGAGGCGCTGCGGCGCTGCGACGACTCCGATGCGCCCGGGATTTTTGGGCTGATGCGGAGTGCAGCGCCGGATGATGCAGCGTTCCGCGAGAGGCTGCTTGAAATCACGGACGGACGCGCGGCGCTCCAGATGGACTGGTTCCTCACTCTGCGGCCCGAGGCGGCAAGGCCGCGAATTGCAGAGTTTACGCCGATCGCCGCGCAGTGCGATGCGCGCAGGCGCGCGGCATTTTCACGGCGTGCGGCGGAACTCGATGCGCAGCGGTAATGCAGTTCAACAAATGGTGCAGCGAAGTGCTTGCGTATTTCGAGGCTGTTCAATGGCCCGGAGGACCCGCGGAAATTAGAGCAGTTCAAGCAATTATGTAGCCGCGTGAATGCGTAATTCGACGCAGATCAATGACCCGGAGGGCCAGCGGAAATTAGCCGGTGGCGCGAGCCACCGGATCCGCCGAAAGATCGAACGCGCCCCGGAGGGTGCGCGGGAAATAGCCCGGCTCCCACCGCCACCTCCGGGGCGGATTCCGTTTTAGACGAGATCCGGTGGCTTGCGCCACCGGCTTGTCTATTGACGTTCGAGTAAAAATAGAGCGCCCGACTTGAGGCAGCGGGCCGGGAAAACCGACCCCGGCTGAGCAAGAGCCTGCAAATTAGATTGGCTCCCGAGCCCGCCGCCTCTCCGGGCCAAAGGCCGGACGGTATCAAGCCCGGAAAAAGGCAAAACCGGCCACCAGTTGCGAAAGTCGGGGTAGGATCATTCGGATAACATTCCTGCCTTACCAATAGGATTCACTCCCTCTGGGCAATAACCTAAACGACTAATACGAGACCCGATAACCAAGTAGTGGAATCTTCAGCCCCCGCTTATTGCTCCCGGTCTTCCCGCTGCCGCAGCAGGTGCACGCGACGGCGGATTTTTACCTGCGGCACTCCGGCGAGCGGATCCTCCGCCGCGGGCAGCGTGCCTGGGCGGATGCGGAAGGTATCCGGCGCGAGCGCTCCGACATGCAGCCAGATGAGGCTGTCTTCGCGGCGCTGATCGACCAGGCCGGTCACCAGCAATGCCTCGAGCATCCGCCGTCGCCGGCGATCGTGCGGAAACATCGCCGGCAATTGCTGGAGCGACACGCGCCGTTCGGCCTTCAGGTGATCTAACAGCAGCGCAGCGTCCGGCATCTCTCGGCGGCCGAGGTGCGCGAGTGCACCGAGATTTTGCCAGCACGACATGGTGAACCGCGGCACGAAGAACAGGATGTCCGCAAAATGCTCCACCGGCGGACGCTCATCGGGCATGCGGTCACTGGGGAAGAACCATTGGTCGAGCCGCGCCGCGAGCATGAGTACGGTGGCTGAGCCGACGAACACCATGGTGAACACCTGCGGCACTCTGCCATCACCGTTGTTGCCCACCGCGATGAACATCAGCGTCACCCAGTAGGACACTCCGTAGAGCACGGCCCAGCCGATGGCGGAAAAGATCGCCGCGACGCCCGAGGCTATGAGCACCGTGCCATTGTGCGAACGCAGGTGCGCGCGCAGGGCCTGCTCTGTGGAGGTCGGAGACACGCCCGAGTCTCGCCGAAGCGCCCGCGCGCGTCCATACCGCAGCGTGCCGGAAGTTTCCCCGCTGTGAGCCGTTCGGACGGGCTACGGAGGCGGTCATACGCGGGCGCGGTAATTTTGCAAAAAGTGCTTGCCGTAAAAGCCGCGCCCCGTAGTTTCCGCGTCCCGCAAAAGGCGATTCCGGAGTAGCTCAATGGTAGAGCACGCGACTGTTAATCGTGTGGTTGTAGGTTCGAGTCCTACCTCCGGAGCCAGCGCGGCTTCCACGGCAATCACGTTTTGCCGCGTCGTCGGCCTTTGGCCTTTGGACTTTCTCTTCCCTCCCCTCGCCAATTTTTTCATTGAGCCGCACCGCCCCGTGCGCGGAGTATCGCCGTCCATCCATGATCACCCTTGGCATTGATAGCGGCACGCAGAGCACGAAGTGCATCGCCCTCGACAACAGCACCGGAAAAATCGTCGCCAGCGCGTCGCAATCGTACGGCATGGTCGGCGGCCTGCCGCCCGGCCACCTCGAACAGGAGCCCGAGGAATGGCTGAAGGCCGTGGATCATTGCGTGCGCTTCTGCATCGGGCAGCTCGCCAAACGGAAGGATGAGATCAAGGCCATCGGCGTGAGCGGGCAGCAGCACGGCTTTGTGCCGCTGGACAAAAAAAACAACGTCATCCGCCCCGCGAAGCTGTGGTGCGACACCTCGACCACTGAGCAGTGCGCGCAGTTCGAGGCCGAGTTCGGCGGTGCGGACGAACTGATCAAGCTGTCCGGAAATGGCATGCTCCCCGGCTACACCGCGCCGAAAATCCTGTGGCTGAAGCAGCATGAGCCGAAGAATTTCAAGGCCCTCAAGACCGTCCTCCTCCCGCACGACTACATCAATTTCTACCTCACCGGCGAACGCACGATGGAGTTCGGCGACGCCAGCGGCACCGGCTTGCTCGACGTCCGCACGCGCCAGTGGTGCAAACCGCTCGTGGATTTCATAGACCCCGCGCTCGAGGAATGCCTGCCGCTGCCCGGCAGTTCGCGCCGCGCCATCGGCCTGCTCACGGACAGCCTCCGCGAAGCTTGGGGCCTCGCGAAGAGCCCCGTCGTCTCCGCCGGCGGCGGCGATAACATGATGGGCGCGATCGGCACCGGGAATGTGGAGCCCGGCGTCGTCACCGTGAGCCTCGGCACGAGCGGCACCGTCTATGCCTACAGCTCCGAGCCCGTCGTGGACCCCGAGGGCGAAGTCGCCGCATTTTGCGACAGCACGGATCGCTGGCTCCCGCTCGTCTGCACGATGAATGTGACCGTCGCCACCGAGCAGGCGCGCAAGCTTTTCGGCTGGTCGCACGAGGAAATGGACAAGCACATCGCCGCCGCGCCCGCTGGAGCCGGCGGACTTTTCTTCCTCCCGTATCTCAATGGCGAGCGCACCCCGAATCTCCCGCTCGGCAAGGGCGTCCTCTACGGCCTCACGCCCGAGACCATGCAGCCCGGCCACATGGCGCGCGCCGTGATGGAAGGCGCCACGCTCGGCCTCGCCTACGGCCTGAACCGCTTCCGCCAGCTCGGCATCGAGCCCGCGGAAATCCGCCTCACCGGCGGCGGCAGCCAGAGCGCCTCATGGCGG
>BJFP01000281.1 GCA_014189875.1 Verrucomicrobiota bacterium
TTCAACACACGCCTCCTCAAGAACGGCCTCAAACGAATCGTCCACAACCTCCTCAAGGAGCACGGAGTGAAGCACCCCATCTAATCATGCCTCGCTTCGCTCCTTCGCTTCTTCGCGGTTAATTCTCCTTATGAAAGTCTCTCTCAACTGGCTCCGTGAACTCGTCGAACTCCCGCCGACCGTGCCTGCACTCGTGGATTTCCTCACGATGGCGGGCGTGGAAGTCGAGGGCATTGAGACCACCGGCTGCTCCATCGCAAACATCGTCGTCGGCGAAATCCAGGAATCCGCGCAGCATCCGAATGCGGATCGTCTGAGCGTCTGCAAAGTGGACGACGGCAGCGGCACGCAGAGGCAGATCGTGTGCGGTGCGAAAAATTACCGCGTCGGCGACAAGGTGCCCGTCGCGCTCCCGGGTGCCCAGCTTGCGCCGGATTTTGTGATCAAGGTCGGCAAGCTGCGTGGCGTCGAGAGCCAGGGGATGCTGTGCAGCGCGGACGAACTCGGCCTGCCCGCGACACTCGGAGCGCGCGGCGCGGAGGACGGCCTGCTCATTTTGCCCGCAGCCGCAAAGCCCGGCACGCCGTTCAGCGAAGTGTTCCATTCAGACACCGTGCTCGATCTCGAAATCACGCCGAACCGCGCGGACTTGCTGAGTCACGCGGGCATCGCCGTGGAAATCGCGACGCTCACAGGCAAGGCGATCGCGAAGCCCGCCGGACCTGCCGAACCGAAGATGGGCGGCGATGCGCCGGCTGTCGCGGTCGAGACATCGTCGCCGTGCTGCTACACCGCGCGGCGCATTTCTGGAGTGAAAGTCGGCCAGAGCCCCGGGTGGCTGCGGACGAAGCTGGAAAGCATCGGCCTGCGCTCGATCAACAACGTCGTGGACGTGACCAATTTCGTGATGATGGCAAGCGGGCAGCCGCTGCACGCATTCGACGCGGCGAAAGTGCGCGGCGCATTGCGTGTGCGGAATGCGAAGGACGGTGAGGAATTTCTCGCGCTCGATGGAAAGACTTACATGCTCGCATCCGGCGATCTCGTGATCGCGGACGACGAGAAGGTGCTCGCCATCGCGGGTGTGATGGGCGGCGCGGAAAGCGGCGTGACCGAGGCGACGACCGATGTGCTGCTGGAAGTCGCGACCTTCGAGCCCGCGAGCATTCGGCGCACGTCGCGGCGACTCGGGCTGTCGAGCGATTCGAGCTATCGCTTCGAGCGCGGCGTGTGGCCCGGCGGCATCGGGGCCGCATCGCTGTGCGCGGCAAAACACATCGCGGAAATCGCGGGCGCATCGGTCGTCTCGCCGGCGGGCGAGGCAGGCCAGCCGGAAGTCCTCGCGCAGCGGAATGCACCGCGCGCGGCAATCCCGCTGCGGCTCGCGCGCGTTGCGGCGCTGCTCGGCACGGATGTCCTGCAGGAGCGTGTGGACCAGATTCTCACCGGCTTCGGTTGCGAGAAAACAGCCGACGGCTGGCGGCCTCCGGGCTATCGTCCCGATCTCACCCGCGAGGTGGATCTCATCGAGGAGGTCGCGCGCGTCGTCGGCATGGATGCGATTCCCGCGAGGACGCAGGCGCGCTTCGTCGGAGCGAGCGCGACGGATCGGAATTACGACCGGGCGATGGCGCTGCGACGCGCGTTTGTTGCGCAGGGATTCCACGAGGCGCGGAGCATCACGCTTGTGCCTGCGGAACCGATGGGGATCGCATTCACGCAGACTGCGGCGACGAGCCTGCTGCGCGTGAAGAATCCGATGAACGACGATCAGGTCGTGCTGCGTCCGGGCTTGATTCACGGATTGCTCACCGCCGTGCGCGACAACTTGCGCGCAGGCGCAAAGAGTGTGCGGCTTTTTGAAATAGGCCGCGTCTTCAGCACGCAGCGTCCCGAGGAATTTTCCCACGCCGCCGCAGTGCTCGCAGGGCCGCTCGGCGAAAGGAGCTGGCGCGCAACCGAATCGCGCACCGGAGACATTTTCGATCTGAAGGCCGCGGTCTACGCGGTGTTCGGCGAAGGCATCACGCTCGAGCCCGACGGAAATCCCGCGCTCGCGCTTTCGCTTATCGTGAAGGCGAATGGCAAGCCGGTCGGCTTCGCCGGGCAGCTCTGGCCCGCCGATGCGCGTGCGCTCGATGCGGATGTGCCCGTCACTTTTGTCGAAGCGGATCTCGCCGCGCTGTGGAAAGCCGCGCCATCCGACGCCGCGAAGAAATACCGCGAGATTCCGCGCTTCCCCGCGACATCGCGCGACATCGCGCTGCTCGCCCCGCTCACGCTTGCACACGAAGCGATCTCCGCCGTGCTCGCAAAGGCGAAGGAGCCGCTGCTCGCGGGCGTGGAGCTGTTCGACGTGTTCACCGACGCGACCGGCGCAAAGGTGCCTGCCGACAAGAAGTCGCTCGCATATTCGCTCACGTACCGCAGCGCCGAGCGCACGCTGACCGCCGACGAAGTGAACGCCGCGCATGCGAAACTGAAGGAACGGCTGAAGGCGGAACTCGCGGTCTCTCTCCGCGAGTAGCGCGCGCTCACCTTGATGCATCCGTCCTGAAACGGCGCGCGGTGCGCGCTTGCACGCCGCGGGCCCGCCCTGTTTGCTCTGCGCCCCATTATGGAAAAAGTCATCATCCTCGGCACCGGCTGCGCCGGGCTCACCGCCGCAATTTACTCCGCCCGCGCCAATCTTTCCCCGCTCGTCCTCGAAGGCCACGAGCCCGGCGGTCAGCTCTCGACCACGACGCTGGTGGAGAATTTTCCGGGCTTCAAGGAAGGCATCATGGGCCCCGAACTGATCATGAACATGAAGGCGCAGGCCGAGCGTTTCGGCGCGCGTTTTCAATATGCGGACTGCACGGGGCTGAAGAACGCCGGCCACCATTTGAGCATTCAGGTCGAGGGCAAGTGGATGGACACCCGCACGCTCATCATCGCCAGCGGCGCGAGCGCGAAGTGGCTCGGCATCGAGCGTGAGCGCGAACTAGTCGGCCACGGCCTCACCTCGTGCGCGACGTGCGACGGCGCATTTTACCGTAACGTGCCCGTGTGCGTCGTCGGCGGCGGCGACAGCGCATGCGAGGAGGCAACGTTCCTCACCCGCTTTGCGAGCAAGGTCTATCTCATCCACCGCCGCGATTCGCTGCGCGCCTCGAAAATCATGGCGGATCGCACGCTCGCGAATCCGAAAATCGAGCCGGTCTGGAACAGCACGATCGCGGAATATCTCACGGACGCGGAGGGCGAGATGCGTGCGGTGAAGCTGCGCGACCTGAACACGGGCGCGGAGCGCGAACTCGAATCGAAGTGCGTCTTCGTCGCCATCGGCCACACGCCAAACACCGCGCCGTTCAAGGGTGTGCTGAACATGGACGGGAACGGCTACCTCTTGCAGCAAGGCGGCACGACGGCGACAAATGTGCCGGGCGTCTTCGCCGCAGGCGATGTGGCCGACCACCGCTACCGTCAGGCAATCACCGCGGCCGGCCAGGGCTGTGCCGCCGCGCTCGACGCCGAGCGCCACCTCGCCGAACACGGCGCGGAGTGAACCGTAGCCGCGCTCGTAAAAGCGCGGGCTGATCTTCGGGCAGCCGCCGCAATGTTGGAAAGAGTGCCCGCGCTTTCACAAGCGCGGCTACGTGGCCTGCCACAGATCATCTTCATCTGCGTCCATCCGCATTCATCTGCGGTTGAACGTTCCCGTTCCGGCGCGCTGCCTACCGGTTCCGCTGAAGCACGAGCGAGATCATCTGCAGCAGTTCATCGCTCGGCACGGGCTTGAAAAGCACGAGGCCGTCGGAGCGTTGCAGGAAGTCATTCGTCCGCGGATCGTCGCCATTTCCTGTGACGAAAAGGAACCGCGGGCACAGGTGCGATTTCACCTTTTGTACCGCGAGGTAGAACATGTCTCCGGGCATCGTCGGCATCGCCATGTCGCAGATGATCACGTCGAAATCCATCGTCATCACCTCGCGCAATCCCTCGACGCCGTTGTGCGCGGTGGTCACGACAAAATTGCGCGACTCGAGCAGCAGCTTCAGCGTGTCCGCGAGCTCGATGTCATCGTCGAGCAGCAGGATGTTCGTGATTTCGAGATCCTGGGTGTTGTCGTCGCCCGTCAGCGGCGATACGACGGGGCCGCCGTGCTGCGAGGGGAAACGGACCGTGCGCTCCTGCGCGGAGACTGGCAATGGGATGACGTGAGGAGTGGGCGAGGGCATGAGTCTCATTTCTGAAAAGCAGATGTCGTGCTTGATTGGCGCGACTGGCCGGATACTTTCCGCCGCCATGTTTGCCGTGCAGAAACGCCAGTATAGCTCAGTTGGTAGAGCGCTCGATTTGTAATCGAAAGGTCGCGGGTTCGAATCCCGCTGCTGGCTCCACGGCGGCACCGTGCCTGCTTCCCGGCGAGGCAGAAAAACACACACACCACATTTCCCAAAGCCGATGCACCGACTCCTGATCCTGCTCGCAATCGTGCTCGCAGGATTGTCGGGCACCGGCCCGGCATCCGGTGCGCAGGACTGGGTCGTGGTGAAGGCGGACGGGCGCGACTACCTCACGATGGACAACATCGCCGAGTTTTACGGCCTCAGCGCGGTGAAGAGGAACGACCGCGAGGCGAGCGCGACCTCCGGCGTGCGCAACATCCGCACGACGGCCGGCTCGCCGGATTTTTTCATCAACAATCTCAAGTTCATCCTCAGCTACCCTGCCATTGAGCGCGACGGGAAGGTCTGCATCTCGCGCTTGGATCTCGTGAAGCTCGTCGAGCCCGTCATGCGTCCGAGCCGGATCAAGAATGCGGAGCCGATTGACACCGTCGTCCTCGATGCGGGCCACGGCGGGCACGACTCCGGCGCGATGAGCATCTACGGCCCGGAAAGGGCGTTTGCGCTCGACGTGGTGATGCGTGCGAAGGCGCTGCTCCAGGCCACGGGCCTGAAAGTCGTGCTCACGCGCGGCGACGACACCTTCATCTCGCTCGAGGATCGGACTCGCATCGCGAACCAATACAAACGCGGGATTTTCATCGCCGTCCATTTCAATGCCGGCGGCTACGGCACGGGCGTCGAATCCTACACGCTCGCGCCGCGCGGCGTCCCCTCGATGATGGCCGACGGCCCGGCCGTCTCGGACTTCAACGACTGCCGCGGCAACGCGCGCGACGCGGAAAACATCGCGCTTGCGACCGCCACACACGCCGCGCTCGTCGTGAAGACGCGCATGTTCGACCGCGGGCTGAAGCGCGCGCGCTTCGTCGTCATCCGCGACATCACGATCCCCGGCGTGCTGATCGAGGGCGGCTTCCAGACAAATCCCTACGACGCAAAATTGATCGCCACCGCCGGCTACCGCCAGCTCCTCGCGCAGGCGATCCTCCAAGCCGTGCAAAACTACCGCCGCGCCGTCGGCAACGAACAGCAGCTTCCCACCGTCGTCCACACCGACGAGAGCGGAAAGCGCGAACCGGAGAAGACCGCCAAGCGCGAGACGCCGGCGCCCGTGAAGCCATCGCCGGGCGTGAAGCCCGCGCCCGTCGCGCCGCCCTCGGGGAACTGAGCCGCAAGTAGCGTCCTTCGTTAAAAGTTGAGCGTTAAACGTTGAACGTTCGCCGTTGAGCCCGCCGCCGGCACCTCCCAATGAAGGACACGGGTTCAGCAACCGGACGATCCGCTGCGCGGGGCTGAAACGTCTAACGTCTAACGTTCAACCTTCAACGTCCAACGAAGAGCCAAGCCCGCAACCGCGCTTGCCACGCGCCGTGCGTCCGCCTCTCATCGCGCCCCATTTTCTCCGTGAAAAAAACCGCCGCCCGCAAGACCACGCCCGCTGAAGCCCCGCGCCCCATCGGCGTCTTTGATTCCGGCATCGGCGGCCTCACCGTCGTCGCCGCGCTCCGCAAGCTGCTGCC
>BJFP01000282.1 GCA_014189875.1 Verrucomicrobiota bacterium
GCACAGACGCGGGAGTCTGTGAAGCCACATTCCCGCAGCACTTTTGAAAGCGACCAGCGGTCGTACATCCATTTGTGGACTTCGCCACTGGAACGGAACGCGCCGATCGCGGCGGTGTCCGGTTCGGCACCCGGGCGATTGGCAACATCGGCTGGCCCCGGTTGCCGCCGCAGCGTGGCAACGGCATTTCGGAATTCCGACCCCATCCTCTCCACCACGAAATCCTCCGCAGGCATCGGGTTGTGTTTCCAGAATTTCAGCATGTCGCCCCCTCCCTCATCGCGGACCAGTTGATCGAGGAGTTCGAGCGTGATCCACTCATACCGCTGGCCAGCCTGCTCATCGCCCGCCGCCGCCTGTTCGAGGTATTGGAGATACAGGCGGGCGATGACTTCGAGATTCGGTACGACGACCCGGATTACTCCGCCGGGAGCGAGAATTCGGAAGCATTCCCGCATGAACGCAGTGGCATGAGCCCGCTTAAAATGCTCAAGCACGTGCGAATGATAGACCACTCCAAAGCAGGCGTCATCAAACGGAAGCCGAGTGCGGAGATCGTGCGCAAGCACTTCCGGCGAACTGGGAACCATGTCCACATTCACCCAATCGGGATGAAAGTGGGAGCCGCAACCAAGGTTCACCCCAGCCTTCGGAATCCCGCCGCCACCAAACCATGTGCGCACCCTAGAGAGAAAGCCAGACGCCGGTTTCATCGATTCGGTGGATTTGAAATTTCAATCCGCGCTTCTGCTCGAAGTCTGCGACTGCGCGCCGGCACCCGTCCCAGTATCCATAGTCATCGATCTGAATGTGACCTCCCGGCACCACCTGATCGAATAGGTTTTCAAAGATGTCGGTTGTTGACGAGTACCAGTCGCCGTCCATGTGGAGGAACGCGATGGGGCCAACCCGTTCCCGCCAAACGGGGAGCGACTCGGAAAACAGCCCTTTTACGGGCTCGACAAACGCCGCGACCCCCAGCTTGCCGCACACCTCCCGCAGCGACGCCTCGGGTGCGGAACACGTGCCCGCGCCCCAGCCCGAAGCCTCCGCCGACTGGCCCTGATGAGTATCGAGTTCCGTACTCACAGGCATTCCCTCGAACGTGTCGAATGAAAACAACTTGCGAGGCCGCCGGCTGTGACGCGCCACGATCGCGGCGAGCAACGCGGATGACCCGCCGGCCGCGACTCCGCACTCGACGAAATTCCCTGGCAAATCCAGTTCACAGATTTCCCTCGCGAGGTTGAAAAGCGAGAGGAGCCGCTTTTCACCAAGCATCGTGTAGGGGCGGATGAGTCCCATGATCTCGTTGAATTCCCCCGCCGCCACGGACGGCTCTGGCCGGTTTGCCGACGAAAGCGATTCCAGTAAGATTTTGGCCGGCCCGTTGTCCGGAAAATAGCGCAACTCCTCCTTGAGCGCCTCGATCGCGGCGAAGGGCTGCCCCCCTTCCACAAAGCAGAGTGCCCGCAGGTAGTCGCCTCCACGGACAGGCACCCGGCGTGCCTTGATCTCATTCAGCAACGCAAATGCCTCGGCCCGTCGTCCGCCGTCCACGAGGCGGCGGATGTCATCGAGCGCGGTGCCCGAATCGATCTTCCGCAAGAATCCGTTCGTACACCAAGTCAGGTTGTAGCCAAAGAAGTCACAGTATTCCCCGGCGATTTCATATTCGCCCGCGTGCTGCGCAAGGAATTCCTTCAGCGCCATGTGCGGGCCCGAGACGAAGCCCCGTTCCTCCGCGAGGTTGGAGATTATTCCGTCCTCGACGACGATGTACTCCCCGACTCTCAGCCACGGGTGAAAGAAACGGAGCACCGCGCTGGATGTTTCGTAAACGTGATCCGCGTCTTCAATGACCAGCCATGGCCGTGGCAGGCCTTCCAAGAAGTCCGGAGTGAGCGTTTCTTCCAAGCAGCGTCCATTCGCTTCCATGAAAGTCACGCGGGGATGAGAGACGGAATCCACCTTCACGATGTCGAGCGAGTACACGTGCGAATCGAAGCCGAAGCTGTTGACCATGTCTCCAAACCACAAGCCGCTGCCGCCGGATTTCGAGCCAATCTCAAAGATCGTTGCCGGCTTCACCTTCCAAACGAGCATTGGATAGAGTGCCACGTCGAAGGGGTTCTTTTGCAGCGGAACCCCACGGTAGTGATAATTGTGGATCGCCTGTTGAATTCCAAGAAGCGTTTCGCGTGGCAGACTTGTGTTCCACGACCGCTCGGAAGTCGGAATCACCTTTGTGACCGGGCGCATGAGCGTGGTCACAAGCTGATCATGCCGGCCTCGTGCCGCTGCATTGCCGGGGTTCTCTTCCAGCTCGCGGCGCAATTCATCGAGCGCCTCTTCGTAACGGGCCACACCTTCGAGGCATACGGCCTTGAGGTGGTGAAATCCCGCAGGCACGGGCGGAGTGCGCTCGAGCTGCGTCACCCATCGAAGGGCGTCGACGAACTTGGACTCCCTCACTTTCTGCCATCCAAACACGAGCGCCTCCGGCACCGGTGGTGGTGCCGGAGGCTCCACTGGATCCGGTGTTGGTGGAGCCACAGGCGGAGACGCTGCAGCCGGGGGGCGGCGGGAAAAAAATCGTCGGAGCATACTGTGCTAGTTGTGACTGGAAGGCGGACGGTTCGCAACGGTCGTCTTTGTCAATCTCAGCGTCCAAAAGGTGGCCGCGCACGTGGCATATCCAAAATAATCAGCGGCAAAAAACTTTCGCCAGCAGCCTTCACCAGCGACTCTTGGGAATCTGGAAATCACCCGGATTCGTCTCGCCGAAATAGGCCGACTGCACGAATGCGTCCGCTGTTTCGCGCCGCGCAACGGCGGATGGATGCACGAGCGGAAAATCGAGCCGGAGCCCCTTCGGCATCGTCAGGCCATGATCCGCCACGGTGTGTGTTGCCTCCGGGCCCACGCCGATATTTTCGACGAGATTCACCCTCGGCGTAGCCGTCAAAAAGCCCGCCGCCCAACAGGAGAACACCCACCCGTAAGCCCAGGAATCAATCTTCCTCGCATGGGTCTCATCAAAAATTTGCCGCCAGCGTGCAGCTGCTCTCGGCTGACCGGGGAATAGCGAGTCCAGCCATTCACTTTCGCGCAATGCGGGCCAGCGCTTCAGAGGTTCGTCAAAGCGGCGCCATGCCCGGCGCCAGGTAGCCCAGCCCCAGCAATGCGGGAACCGGCTGAAGTAATAGCTTGCTCCGCAGTCAAACGGCTGTGGCTGGAAATTATCCCCGGTGATCACGCCGACCCGCGTGTTATCCCGGTAACGGTCGAGCAACTCGGCGCAAAACGGGAAAAACTCCGGACGCGGCACGCAGTCATCCTCGAGGATGATCGCATCTTCGACCTGGCTGAAAACCCAGTCAAGACCGGACGAGACCCGCTTCCACAAACCGAGATTCGTCTTCGCGAATTCCCGACGAATCTCGGCATTCCAGTCGATCTCACGCTCGCACACGGCGCGCACCTCGGCGCAGAGGGCGGCGTCACCAGGCACGTCGGGACGCGGACCGTCGGCGACGATGAAGATCCTCGGCGGGCGAACTTCGCGGAGGGCGGCGATGACGCGCCGCGTCAGATCCGGCCTGCGGAATACAAGGAGCACGACCGGGGGAATTTCCAATTCTGCGGGCGATTTCATGAGGCAACCTGCGGCTTGATTCCGTCAATGACCAGAGAAGTGTAGCGAATCGTGCCGTCCTGATTGCGCGGATCGAATCGCTTGGAGCGGCGGACGTGACCGTCAGCGCTCGACCAGGGCTCGGCGTGGAAATGACCCGCGGCGTCCCAATATTCCAGCGCCACGACCTGAAATCCCGCATCCAGGAGAAGCTGCCGCAGACTTTCCACAGTCCACAAAACCTTGTGGTCATCCGCCCCGGGTCCGCTCCCTCCCGGCCGGACGTGTTCGAGATACTGCGGATCGGGATTCCGGCCATCCGGCACCGCAAGCCGGAGCCGGCCACCGGGGCGCAGAAACTCGAATACGTTCCTCACGGCGATTGCTGCATCGTCCGCAGTGAAATGTTCCCATACATGCTCGGCGAGAAACGCGTCGCGGCTGGAGGCCTTCCAATGGCTGCGGAAGTCTTCCCGCTTCAGGACGTCGAGGGTCTCGCGGTCGGTGGCGTACCAGCCCGTGAACGTGGTGCCGCCTGCGCCGAGGATTAATTTTTTTGCCCGCTTGCGACGCCAGCGCTCCATCTTTCCGGCGCTCGGGAGCGCAAGTGCGCCGCCGAGGCAGGTCGAGAAAAAGTAGCAGCTTAAGAGCGGATAACTGTAACGTGCGCTGCCGAGCGCGATGAGAAAGTAGAGCAGGAAATGCAACGCCGCCACCACGCCCAAAGTGAGGCCGATCGCGGGACGGCGAACGATGCAAACGCCGAGTCCGGCAATGCCGAAGATCGTCCACAGATCGAGCGGCAGGGAGCTCAGGAAAAGCGGGTCGCGCCAGCGCGGACGCAGGGACGACACGTACGGCTCCAGCGCCGCCCACAACCGGGGCCCGACTCTGTGCCCGACGCCGGCGCTGCCAGGCACCGGACTCGCCGCTTTGAAATAACCTTCGCCGTCGGGGCGGTAGCTCGCCTTTTCCATCCATATGAGCCGCTTGTAGTACTTGCGGTTGTGACTGCGGAGCTGGGAAAGTGACCTGTCCCAGTAAACCGGCCCGCGCGACGGCCCCGCAAATGCGAGACCGTTGAACCCCGATGCCAACAGCGCACAGCGGGTGCGGATGAGCCACGCATCCGGCCGATCCGCGATGAGGATTCGCGCGAGGGCCCGAGCCCTCTCGGTGACCTGCGGCAACGTGAGGCCTTCTTCTTTCATCCAGCGCACGCCGATGTCGAGGGCCACGTCGTAACCGATCCCTGGGCCGGTGAGTTTTTCCGCCGGCGGCTCTTTCGGCCAGCCGTGAGCATTGAGCTGCGCGACCGCGTCGGGGCTCGGCTTCCAATTGATAAACGACGCGACTGGCAGCCAGTTTGCGCCAGGTTGCGGGAGAAAGAACTGCCCGGTGAGCAGGTAACGCTGGACCGGAAAAGCCAGTGCGCCAGCGGCGACGGCACCGCCGAGTGCGGCCATGTATGCGAACCGCTGGCGCCACGGCCAGCGGGCGAAGAAGAATGACAGCCCCGCAGCCGCCGCGATAAATCCGCCGAGATAGCTGCGAAACTGCGCTGCCGCCACGATGGTCAGGAGGATTCCGGCGATCTCGATTTTTCGCGGTGCAAAAACCTGGATGCGCACAGCAAGCGTCAGCCCGATGAGCATCAGCGAGAGGGCGCCCGATTCGCTCATCAGCGCATTGTGCGCCCACTGAAAATAGGGGTGGAGCGACACCAGCGCGAGCACCGCGAGATGCCAGCGACTGGGCACGATGCGATGCGCGGTGATCGTCGCCAACACCGTGGCGAAGGCGGCCAGCGCGTGCTGGAAAAGCGCGAAAGCGGGCCACGCGAGCTTCGTCGGCAGCAGCGTGCTCAGCTTCCAGAGGATCGGCGTGCCGCAGGAGACGTGGGAACAACTGACCACGGTGGAAGGCGTGTAGAATGCGCGCATCTGTTCGCCGCTCGTGAGACTCTCGGCGAGCGCCGCGTACACCGACGAATCAATGCCGAAGACCGACCCGAATACAACGAGCGCATAAAGGTGCAGCACCGCTGCGATCGCGATGCACCACGCGAGATAACGGCGATCCATGCTCCCGCCGATCTTACGGATGAACGGACTCATTGGCGGCGGGCGATGATCCGCATGTTTGCGGAGCGTCCGAGTTTGCTCGGGATGAGTTCGAGCAGCCAGAACAGAGCGAGGGCAAAC
>BJFP01000283.1 GCA_014189875.1 Verrucomicrobiota bacterium
CTGTCACCGAGGTGCTGCTGCACTTCGAGCACGAGCTTGGTGTCCACGCCGTTGGCGTTGAAGGTGATTTCGAGCGCCTCGTAGATTTTCGGGAGGATGCCGCTCGCGGAGAAATCCACGTCCACGACGGGACCGATGATTTGGACGATGTTGCCTTGGTTGCTCATGTGTTGAGAGTCGGTGGTTGAGAGTTGGGAGAATTAGCCGAGCGCCATTTGCGCCGTGGTGATTTCGAGAAGTTCGGTGGTGATGCCCGCCTGGCGGATCTTGTTGTATTCGAGCGTGAGGTCCTTGATGAGCTGCTTCGCGTTGTCGGTCGCGTTCTTCATCGCGACCATGCGCGCACTGTGCTCGGAGGCGCGGCTTTCGAGGACCATCTGATAGACGGCGAAATGCACGTAGTGCGGCACTAGGTGCTCCAGCACGCCGCCGGCGCTCGGTTCAAAAAGATACTCGGTCGAGCTGGCGGCGACTTCGGTCTTCTGGCCGTGCAGGTCGTCGATATCGAAGTTCTGCACGGGCAAAATCACCTTCAGCGTCGGTTCCTGGCGCAGCGTGGATTTGAAATCGGTATAGGCCACGGTGACCTTGTCCACATCGCCCGAGAGGAATTTCTCGATGGCAAACTTCGACGCCTGCTTGCACTCGAGGAAGGTGAATGCCTCCTTTAGTTCGAACTCAGCCGCGAGGTCGCGCTTGAGTCGTCCGAGGTATTGGGCACCCTTGCGTCCGACGGCGACGAAGGTCGTCTTCGCGGCGTCAAAGCGGTTCAGCTCGCGGAGCAAGTTCGTGTTGAGCGCTCCGCAGAGGCCCTTGTCCGTGCTAATGACGATGACGAGTTCGCGCTTCACTTCCTTGCGTTCCTGCAAGAGCGGGTGCAGTTCGTCGCTGCCGCCGGCTTTTCCGAGCGCCGCGAGGATCTTCGCCAACTCCTCTGCGTAAGGACGACCGCTGAGTGCGCGCATCTGCGCCTTGCGCATCTTCGAGGCAGCGACCATCTGCATCGCCTTCGTGATTTGCGATGTGTTCTTTACCGACTTGATACGTCGGCGGATGTCGCGGGTGTTCGCGGCCATGGTCGGTGTCGGTTAGCGCCAGCCCTGCTTGAATTCAGCGATCGCTTCCTTGAGCGCCGCGCCGTTTGCGTCGTTCACTTCCGGCTTGTCGCGCAGGCCGGCAAGCACGGCCTCCTTGCGCGTGCTGAGGTAGTCCTGGAACTTGAGCTGGAATTCCTTCACGCGATCCACAGGCACGTCGTCGAAGTGGTTGTTCATGACGGCCCACAGCGTGGCGACCTGCAGCTCGACGGAGAGCGGGTTGTATTGCTGCTGCTTGAAAATCTCCACGATGCGCTGGCCGCGGTCGAGGAGCGCCTTGGTCGCTGCGTCGAGGTCGCTGCCGAACTGCGCGAACGCCGCGAGCTCGCGATACTGGGCGAGCATGCCTTTGATTTTTCCGGCGACCTGCTTCATCGCCTTAATCTGCGCGGCGGAACCGACGCGGCTCACGGAGAGACCGACGGACACTGCCGGGCGGATGCCTTGGTAGAAGAGGTCGGTTTCGAGGTAAATCTGGCCGTCGGTGATCGAAATCACATTGGTCGGAATGTAGGCCGAAACGTCGCCGGCCTGCGTCTCGATGATCGGCAGTGCGGTGAGCGAACCATTGCCGCTCGCTTCGTTCACACGCGCGCTGCGTTCGAGCAGGCGGCTGTGGAGATAGAAAACGTCGCCGGGATATGCCTCACGGCCCGAGGGGCGCTTGAGGAGCAGCGAGACCTGGCGGTAGGCGACGGCTTGCTTCGAGAGATCGTCGAACACGATCAGCGCGTCCATGCCGTTATCCATGAACCATTCGCCCATCGAGGCTCCCGCGAACGGCGCGAGATACTGCATGGATGCGGTGTCGGACGCCGTCGCGACGACGACGATGGTGTATTGCATCGCGCCGGTCTCTTCGAGCACCGCGATGTTGCGCGCGACGTTCGACTGCTTCTGGCCGATGGCGACGTAGATGGAATAAAGAGGACGGAAGCCCGCCTTGCCTTCGTTGGCCTTGTTGATGCGGCCTTGGTTGATGATGGCGTCAATCGCGATGGTCGTCTTGCCCGTCGCGCGGTCGCCGATGATGAGTTCGCGCTGGCCGCGGCCGATTGGGATCATCGCGTCGATGGCCATGATGCCCGTCTGCACGGGCTGGCTCACCGACTTACGCTTGATAATGCCAGGCGCGATTTTTTCCACTGGATACTGCGCGTCGGCAGTGATCGGGCCCTTGCCGTCAACGGGCTGGCCGAGCGTATTCACCACGCGCCCGAGCAGGCCTTTGCCGACCGGCACGGAGAGCAGCTTGCCCGTGGTCTTCACCTCGGAGCCTTCGGTCACGAGCTTGTCGTCGCCGAGGAGCACCGCGCCGACTTCGTTCTCTTCGAGGTTCAGCGCGAGGCCGTAAACGCCGCCGGGGAATTCCAGCATTTCGTTGAGCATGACGTCGCTCAGTCCTTCGATTTTCGCGACGCCGTCGCCGACTTCACGGACGATGCCGACGTTGGACTTGGCGGTGCTGGTTTTGAGGCCGGCGATTTTGGATTCGAGGTCTTGCAGGATGCTGCTCATGGCTTTGGTAGATTTGGAAAAGGTTGGGGTGAAAAATTACGCCGCGAGGTCATTCGCGAGGCGGTCGAGGCGGCTGCGGACGCTGGCGTCCACAACATCGCTGCCGACCTGGATGCGAAGCCCGCCGATGAGCGCGGGGTTCGTCTTGAATTCAGTCGTCACATCCGCGCCGTATTTCGCGCGGATCGTGTTGGTCGTCGCCGTCTTCTCCGCGGCTTCGAGTTCCGAAGCGCTCTCGATGATCGCATGGCGGCGCGCCGTTTCGAGACGGATGAGGCGGGCAAATTCCTTCAGCACGCCGATGTATTGGCGGGGCTTCGCGCGGATGACGGTGTCCGTGACAGTGCCCACCTTCGCAGCGTCCAGCGCGCCATTCGTGAAGCTCTCACGGAATAGCTGCTTGGAAAGTTTGCGGGCCTCTTTGTTCAGTTTCATCGCGGACGGATGGAAAAATTAAGCTGCGAGTTCCTTGTTCGCCTCGGAGGTGATCTTCTGCTGGTCGGCTGAAGTAAGAACCTTGCCCGTGACCTTTGCCGTGGTGTCCACGACGAGGCGGGAAAGTTCCTTCCTCAGCTCGGCCATGAGGCGCTTCTGCTCGGCTTCACCGGCTTCGCGGGCCTTGGCGATGATCTCGGTGGCCTGCTGCACGGCGCGCTGGTTTTCCTTTTCGGAAATCTGCTTTGCCGCGGCGCGCGTCTCCTCGACCATCTTCGTCGCGTCGGCGTTGGCCTTGGCGAGGATCGTCTCGGCGCTCTTTTGCGCGTCGGCGAGCTGGCTCTTGATCTTGTCCGCATTTGCGAGCCCTTCGGCGATGCGCGTGCGGCGCTCTTCGAGCATGGCGAGCACCGGCTTGTAGGCGAAGCGGTTCAGGAGAAACGCGACGATCGAGAAGCTGATGACCTGGCAGAGAAATGCCCACGGGTTCCAGCCGAACTGTTCGAGCGTTTCCTTGACGCCACCTTTCTCCGCAGCGGCAGGCGCTGCATTGGCGAGCAGAAGATAGAGGTTCATTTTTTGGGAATCAGAAATCTTTCGGCGCGGAGCCCAACGAGGTCGTCGACCCCGCGCCGGAATAGGGTTACTTGGCGAGGTAGATCGCGAAGAACACGATGCCTTCCGCGAGCGCCGCGAGGATGATCGCGATGTTGCGGATGTCGCCTGCGGCACCGGGATTGCGTCCCGTTGCTTCGGCGGCCTTGGAACCGATAAGACCCACGCCGATGGCTGCGCCGAGTGCGGCGAGACCGATGTGGAGATTACCAGTGAGTTCAGCTAGGATGCTCATGTGTTTGTTTGGTTTTGGTTTTCCCGCCGACGCCCGCTCACTTTGGACGGTCCCGTCGGCGAAATTTGTGGTCAGTGGGCGTGGCCCTCTTCTTTGTGGGGATGCTCCTCGTGCTCGCAGATGAGGAGGGTGAAAACGGAAGTCAGCAGCATGAACACGAGCGCCTGAACGAGGCCGACAAGGAGTTCGAGAAAATAGAACGGCACCGGAATCAGCCAGCCGAGCGACGGGACGAGCTGCTGCATGGATTCCAGCGTCGTCTCACCGGCGAAGATGTTGCCGAAAAGACGGAAGCTCAGCGACACCGGGCGGAACGCTATCGAGATCAGCTCCAGAATGCCGACCATGAAGAAAATCACGATCATGAACAATTTCATGAAGCCCTTTGATTCGCCCTTCGGTGCGAAGATGTGCTTCAGCACACCCACCGGGCCGCTCTCCTTCAGCGCCCAGATGATCCACCACACAAAGAACGTCAGCGCCATCGCCGAGGTCATGTTCAGGTCGGCATTGCCGCCGCGAAGCAGCGGGCGCTCGACATGCGCGAACGCGTGAGGTGCCGCCGGATCGTAATGCGAGCTCCAGCCGATGGTGCCCACGCCGGGCAGCAGGCCGAACCAGTTCGTCGCCACGATGAAAATGAAGATGGTCGCGAAGAACCAGAACATGTGCTTCACGAGCTTCGGCCCGAGGATGCCGCCGAGGAAATTTTCCAGCCCCTCGACGATGAACTCCCAGAAATTCTGTCCGCCCGACGGCACATCCTTCGCATGGCGCATAGCGCGGCGCGCGCCCCAGATGATGAGGACCGCGACGACCCAAGTGACGATCATCGAGCTATTGACGAAACCGCCGAAAATCTTTGGAGCCGCAGTCGGCAACCCGTGTTCCTCCGAGTGCGCGGCGGCAGGCGAAGCGTGATTCGCGGCGGGCGCGTTTGCAAAAGCGTCTGAGCCCGCGAATGCCAAGACCAGGAAAAGCAGCACAGGGAGCAACGCCGCGAAGGAGCCGTGGGTTTTTCCGAGTGTGCTGAAAGATGATGGTTTCATTGCGTGCGCTTCACCCGCGGATGATCGGACGACACGTGCGGCACATTTTGCGAAATCAGGGAGACGCAAAAAAGCGCGCGGTGCGAGGCCGCTCACAGGGCGAAAATGGGCGCACAGGAAAGGCCACGTCCCGCCATCACGCAAGAACTTTGTGAAATTTTTCACAAAGTCCCGATTGGGGCTGCGATCCGCCCGTGTCTGCTCTTCATGCTACGCGTCTTCCGACGGCAGTTCCACAATCTGGAACCAGTGCCTCTCCAGCGTCTGCAGCGTGTCCACGATTGCTTCGAACGTCACCGGCTTCACGATGTAGCTGTTCACGCCGAGGTCGTAGCTGCGGTACACATCCGCGTCATCTTTTGAGGCCGTGAGCACGGCGATCGGGATGTCACAGAGCGACGGCGTGTTTTTGATTTCCTTCAGCACCGTGCGCCCGTCCTTTTTCGGCATGTTCAAGTCGAGCAGGATGAGACCCGGACGCGGTGCGCGGGCGGGCGGCGCGAACTTTCCGTTCGCGTTGAGGTAGTCCATGAGATCCTCGCCATTTTCCACAAAAAGGAGTTCATTGATCAGCCGCGCGTCCTTCAGCGCCTCGGCGGTGAGCAGACGATCGCCGGGAGCATCGTCGGCCATGAGAATGGTGATGGGCTTGGGTACAGTATTCATCATGGGGAAAGGGTGGGGGGATCACCTTAAAGCGAAGATTGGGCCTTTCTATTCAAACTGACAATCAAGATCGTCGCGCAAAGCTCATGTGCGAATTGACTCAAATGAAATGACACCGGGGAAGGAATCGGAGTGTGGCTGCAATTGATACGTTGCCTCACGACTGATGACACCGGGGGCGATGTCATCAACCATGAGCCAGAACACCACGCGGGAA
>BJFP01000284.1 GCA_014189875.1 Verrucomicrobiota bacterium
TAAAAAACGACGAAGCCCTGCTGCGGTGCATCATGGCTGGTTTCGTCGATCAGCTCGCCAGACGGCGCGAACCCGGCAAGCCCGCGTGCGACCTCACCGAGCAACGTGCAGGCCAGCTCGTGCGCGAGAGCGTGGTGCAGGACGCCCCCTTTTTCGTCGCCGCCAATCTGCGGGAAGCGCCCTCGCGCGGCGCCACGCCACTGACGCTGCTCAGCCTCGCCACCGCCGTGCAGCCTGCGTGGATTGCCGAGATGTTTCCCCAGCATCTGAGCACCACCGTGGAGCACCTTTTCGATCCCCAGAACAAGCGCGTCGCCGCGATGAAGCTCGTGCGCTACCGCGATCTCGTCATCGAGCAAAAGGCGCAGCAACGAGACCTCGATCCACTCGCCAGCGGTCGCTGCCTCGCCGAAGCCCATCGCGCCGGAGCCTTCGATCTGCCGCTGATGGATCATCGCGTGAAGCAGTTCATCGCCCGCGTGGATCTCGTCCACGCCACGATGCCCGAACTGGAGTTTGCCCGCTTCGATGCGTACGCCATCACCGCCTGCCTCGCCCACGCCTTCACCGGCCTCTCGCTTGTCAAGGAGGCCCAGGCAGCGCCGCTCATCGCCGCGTTCCATCAGCATTTGGCAACGGGGCAGGTGAGTTGGCTGGATGAACTGGTGCCGCTCTCGATCCCTTTGCCCGACAGCCGCACCATGAAAGTCTCCTACCTGAACGGGTCGCCGGAAGCGCAGGTGAAGCTGCAAGAGTGCTTCGCGCTGAAAGAGCATCCCAGCCTCTGCGAAGGCCGCCTTCCCGTGCTCCTCACCCTCTGCACCCCCGATGGCAAGCGTCTCGCCAGCACGACCAATTTGCCGAGCTTCCTACTCCGCGAATGGCCGAAACATCGCCAGGCCGTGGCGAAGAAATTCCCCAGCGTCCTGTGGCGCTAGCGAGCCGTGCTCCGGGCGGCCTGACGGGAAAGGGAATCCGCTCCTCACAGGATCAGGCCCGCCGCCATTGGGAGGAAGCTGGACGATGAACTGACTGCTAGCAAATTGTTTTCGCGCCCGCCGCACCGGAAACGGTCAGAACGGGGACGGGCGTCGGGGAGTGAGGGGGTATGGTCATCGGCATCACATCGGGCGCAGGCTAGCCGAACGCGGATGGGATGCCGGCAAAGTCTATCTGGTTTTTGCCGGCAGTTGCCTGATGAAGATATTCCGCCAGCGGATCTCGCCACCGTGCGTCTGGAGCTTGATGGGGCCGGTCTTTGGCAGGGGTTCCTTTTTGTCGAAGGCATTCTCAAGTCGCGCGTTATCCACCACCAGCTTGTCATTGAGTGTCACCGTCACATTTTCGCCGACCATGATGATGTGAAGCTTGTTCCATTCGCCGAAGGGCCTGTCGGCCTTGACGAGGGGATCCTTGCCCGGCGCGCCGGCGCTGTTGTTCCAAAGTCCGCCCGATCCCTTGTCCGCTCCCAGCTCAAACTTGCTCTTGTCCGTGCTGTCCCAGATTTGCACCTGAGGGAGGCCGCGCAGGTAAATGCCGCTATCCGCCAGTGGAACAGTCTTATACTCCACAAACAGCTCGAAGTCTCCGTACTCCTGCTCGGTGGTGAGATAGAGCCCTTCTCCATCATTGATCAATTCCCCATTGGCGACGGACCAGTGCTTTTGGATATCGGCAAGGGCCTTCGCCCGCTCCTCCGCCTGTTTCTCCGCCGTGAGTGAGAGAAATTTCTTTGGATTCCCGCCGCCTGTGCCCCACCAGCCGGCTAGATCCTTGCCGTTAAAAAGCGGGGTGAAGCCCGCGGGAGGAACGTTGCTGTCTCCAAGCGCGACAGCGGCCAGCATCACGGCAACCGCCAGAACAGGGTATATTTTCATGGGGCGGAACTCGTATGGTTAATGACCGGGCCATGTCCAGATACTTCGCGCGGCTCGAAGCCACACCCCGCGGCATCGTCGCCTGCGGCGGACGCGCGAATGCCGGGTCGTCGCTCGCAACGTGATCGAAAAAAACGACGACCACGAAGCGGGCGCGGCCTTTCCGCACAGTTTCAGCCTGATGTGATCGCCGATCAGGGCCGCCGCGACTTTCGCATCCCGATCGAGGTGGAACCCTGGCGAAGCGCCTCTGGCAGGACGAGCCTGCCATTTTTTCCAAGCGTGACCCCAATCACGCCGGCACGTTAACTAGGGAGGGCCAATCACGACTATCCGTCTGTCCCTTGTCCTACCTCTGCCGACGCGCTCATTGTGAAGGCGAAGTCTGCAAACCTCGACGGTCTCGATCTGGATCGCCGATTCGCGATGGATGAGGAGTTCGTCTCGCGGGTGAAGGATGCCGGGCTGAAGGTCTGCGTGTGGACCGTCAACGAAGTTGCGCTCGCGAGAAAACTCTCCGCGCTCGGCGTGGACGGCATTACCACAAACCGTCCGCTTTTTCTGAGGGAACACCTGTAAGGCGCCCGGCAATTGGAGCAGTGTAAAAAGCAGTGTAGCCGGGTTCCGGCTTCCGAGTTGAGCGGCGCGGAGTGCCGGCTGGTGGAACGCGACCTCCCGGGCGCGTTTCCCGGATGGAATGCTTGCGCCACGCCGAAGAAGCGTGCCCGGAGGTCACGCTCCACCGGCGCTCCGCGCCTCCATCCCCAGGACTCTCAAGTGCCAATCCCAACCTCAGACTACGGCCAGAGCTTTTCTTGAAATGCTATTGACGATACCGACCGCAAGCGGGCGCACATCCATGAACGAGGCAGAGACGACCGCAGGCATGGGGCCTCGCTGGTGACCCCAGCTTCGCGCGGGCGCTCGCGGGCGCGCGGGCGGGCGGGCGCGCACATGCGTGCCCCCGCGCGCACGCGCGCGAGGCTGAGCCTACCAAATACGCCGTGGCCAGCAAACCGGACAGGCCATGAGACCTTGGATCTTGGATGTTGGACGTTGGAAGCCCCCATCCGCCCCCGCCCTTACCTCCCAGCCGCCAGCGCATCCAGCGGACTCTGAATCCCAAAGCTCGGCTTCAGATACCGCATCGTCCGCGTAAAAGTCTCCGCCGCGTTATTACGCGGCGAAGCCTCACGCGGCTGAATTTGGCGAAAGGACGACTCACTGAACCGCGCGCAAAGGATGCCGGAGAAAATGGTGGTGCAGTTGCTTGGAGAGGAAACGCCGTCCGCTGCAGCGGCTACGGCTGTCATGGCCCGTGCTTCCGCCGCCGCCTTTCCACCCCCCCCATGCACGGGCCGCGCCAGCCTCCGCCGTCGCTGAGCTTGTGGTCGGCGATTCCTCGCGTCTCGTGTGAACGAAAGCCGGCCAACCACGCTTTGAACGCGCTACACCAACATGAAACGGAAGCTCTTCATTTCCGCCCTCATCGTCTTTGCGCTGCTCGCGTGCGGTGCGCTCTACATTGCGTTGCCTTTTCGCACCATTCGCCAACTCAACATTCGTTATCACCAGGCACAGCGCGGCATGACCGTTGAGCAGGTCGAGGCTCTCATGGCTCATCCCGGCGGCGGAGCGAGCGAGCATTGGTTTGCCGCATGGGACGACCAGCAGCTTCCACCGGCAGAGGCGCAGCGTATTGTGTCCGCACTCCGCTACTCCGTCCGCACGTTCTATTTGCCTGTTTCCTTCGAGTTCACCTTCGACAGCGAACGCTGACTCATCGGCAGGCACATTTACGACTAACTCCAATGCGACCGGAAACGCCGAACCATGCGCTGCATTATTGGGGCTGCGGCACGATGTTCACGCGATGCTCGTCGCCGGAGGCTGCGTTCCAATTGATGAAAGAATCTCGTGCGGCCAGCCGTGCGACATCACGGGCATCGAGGACTACGCGCACATTGATGCGGCTGGTGGCATCCAGTGGCCGTGGTCGGAGGAAATGCGGAGTGCGGAGCCGAGCGAAGTGAGACCGCCGCGTGCGGAGGCAGGACAATGCGGAATGCGAAATAGAAACGGCGCTCCTGCTGAACAGCCCGTGAATCCACCAAGCGAGAGGCGGCTTTTTGCAGATGGGAAATTTTTCACGCCGGATGGAAAGGCGAAGATACTCTTCGACATGCCGTGCCCCGTCGCCGAGCCGACCGATGAGGAGTTTCCATTTATCCTGCTCACGGGACGCGGCTCCTCGGCGCAGTGGCACACGGGATCGCGCACGGACAAGAGTGATGTGCTGCGGAAACTTGCGCCGGCAAATTGCTACGTCGAAATCAACCCCGCCGATGCGACACGCCTGGGCATCGGGCCGGGCGATGAAGTCAGCATCAGTTCGCGTCGCGCGAGCATCACGGCGGCTGCATTCGTCACGAGCACCGTGCGCGCAGGGCAGCTATTTGTCCCGATGCACTACCGCGCGGTGAATCGCCTGACTCACTCCGCGTTTGATCCACACTCGCGGCAGCCTAGCTACAAGTACTGTGCGGTGAAAATCCGCGCAGCGTAGTCCGGGTAATCTGTGCGGCAGAAACCGCGGAGACGTCGTTACACCGAGCGCCGGCGGCGCTTGACGTGGAGCTGCGCGAGCGATTTCGCGATTGCGGCCTGCACAAGTGCGGATTCCTCGTCGCCGATGTGCTCTTCCTTGAGGCGGGCTTCGGCGCGCTTTACGGCTTCCTCGGCGGCTTTCTCGTCGATGGCTTCCTCGGTGAGCGCCATGTCCACGAGGACGCTGACTTTGTCGCCGGTGACTTCCACGAAGCCTTCGCCGACGGCGAGGTGTGTGGTCTTCCCGGCCTTTGTGACGACGAGCTCGCCGGGCGTGATGGCCGTGATGAGCGGGACGTGCTGCGGATAGATGCCCATCTCGCCCTCGACGGCGGGAATCACGACCATCTCCACGTCGTCGCTGTAAGCGCGCGATTCGGGAGTGACGATTTCGAGGCGGAGAGTGGAGGCCATGAATTTAAGATTTAGGATTTAGGATTTCAGATTTTGGGCTTTCGGCATTCCGGATTTTCCGTCGCTGGGTGAACGGGAAATCTGAAATCTGAAATCCGAATTCTGAAATTGCCTATGCAGTGACCATGTCGATGCCGCCCTTCATGTAGAAGTTTCCTTCGGCGACGCTGTCGTGTTTGCCTTCGAGGATTTCTTTAAAGCCGCGGACGGTCTCTTTGATCGGGACGTATTGGCCGGGCGTGCCGGTGAAGACTTCGGCGACCGAGAAGGGTTGCGAGAGGAAGCGCTGGATTTTGCGGGCGCGGAAGACGAGGAGCTTGTCCTCGGGAGAGAGCTCGTCCATGCCGAGAATCGCGATGATGTCCTGCAGATCCTTGTAGCGCTGGAGCACTTTCTGCACGCCGCGGGCGACTGCGTAGTGCTCTTCGCCGACGACGTCGGGTGCGAGCGCCTTCGAGGTCGAGGCGAGCGGATCGACGGCGGGGTAGATGCCCAGTTCGGCGATGCTGCGCTCGAGCACCATGGTCGAGTCCAAGTGCGCGAAGGTGTTTGCGGGTGCGGGGTCGGTGAGATCGTCTGCGGGCACGTAAACGGCCTGCACGGAAGTCACGGAACCGGACTTGGTGGTGGTGATGCGTTCTTGGAGCTGGCCCATTTCCGCAGCGAGCGTGGGCTGGTAACCCACTGCCGACGGCGTGCGGCCGAGGAGTGCGGACACTTCGGAACCGGCCTGCGAAAAGCGGAACACGTTGTCCACGAAGAGGAGCACGTCCTGATTTTTCTCATCGCGGAAATACTCTGCCATCGAGAGGGCGGAGAGCGCGACGCGGAGACGGGCGCCTGGAGGCTCGTTCATCTGGCCATACACGAGTGCCACC
>BJFP01000285.1 GCA_014189875.1 Verrucomicrobiota bacterium
AGAAATATTCCATGCGCAGTTGCTTCCGTCCTTTCGCGTGTGCTGCGAACTCCGCGGCCGTGCAGAGAAAATGGCGGTCGGTGCGAATCTCCAGCGGCAGTCCCGTGTCGCGCGCCACGGCGGCGATTTCCTCGCGCACCCTCCACTCGCCGGGCTCGACGACGATTAGCTTTTCCGGATGCCTCTGCGCGATGGTCCACGCGAGTTGCGCCGCGAATGTTTCGCCGGGCGCTCCCTTGACCGGCAGTCCGCTCCACTCCGCGCCCTTCGCCATGAGCGCACGATAGAAAACCTGCCATTCGCGTTCGAGCAGGGCATCGCGAAAGTGACGCATCGCCGCGAGGAAGATCGCGATGCGCGGTTTCGCCACCCAGACCTTCTCCGATTCGTGCGCGACCTCCGCCATCCAGACGGCGTCGGCGCGCGGGTCGAAGCCATCGAAGGCCGCCGAGCGTTCGTTGAGTTGATCGCCAAAGACGAGGATGAGATTCCTGAGCTTTCGGTCGCGGTTCATTTGTTCGGGATCATGTTCGCGATACGCTGCCGCGCGCATTCTGGCCGCTTCGCGAAAATTTCTGCGCCAAAGCGTATCCAAAGCAAATGCTGGAACGTAACAAACTGGCGAGTCACAATTTTTCTAACCGCCCGCATCCACATGCTCACCGAATTCCTCCAGGACCAAGCCGCCCTCTACGCCTCCGGCTCGATGAATGAGCGCGAGCGCGAGCAGTTTGAACTCGTGCTCGAATTTCACGACGAACTCCGCGAGTTCGCCGTCGGGATGACTGAGGTGAGTGCCGCGCTCACGGTGGCCACGCAGCGTGTCTCGGACCGGTCGCCTTCGGGGGGGCTGAAGGCTCGCATCGCCGCCCTGATCGCCGGGCGACCGCAGCGCCTTACTCCCGAAGGGCTCGTGGTATCCGGCCCAGACCGCCTCGTGCAGTGGGTGAATCCGGCATTCAGCGCGATGTGCGGCTATGCTCTCGACGAGTTGCGTGGAAAAAATCTCGGCCCGATCTTGCAAGGCGCGAAGACCGATCGGGACGTCGCTGCGCGCATGCGGAGCGCAGTGCATGAGTTTCGTCCGTGCCGCGAGACGATCCTCAATTATCACAAGAACGGCACCCCGTATTGGGTCGAGGTCGCCATCACGCCGATCCTCGACGACGCGGGGCAGCCGCTGTGGATGATCGCCCGCGAGCGCGAATTGACTGACCGCGTCGCGGCTTAGTCCGGCCAGCTACAACTGCGGACCGAGCAGATCGCGGAGTCTCATCATACCGCGCCGGATGCGTGCCTTGATGGTGCCAAGAGGTAACTTGAGCCGCTCGGCGATTTCCAATTGGGTGAGCGAGGAAAAGAACGCGAGTTCGATGGCCTCGCGCTGATCCTTCGACAGCTTCTGGATCGCTCCGTGCACCAGCTTGTTCGTATCGCTGGTCGAGGCGGCGTCGAATGAACTCCGATCGTCGAATTGCTCGGCGGTTTGCGACTCCTGAAGCAATTCATCCTGCAGCCGGCTGCGACGCTGCGCGGAGCGCAGGCGATCGATGGCCTTGTTCCGTGTCAGCGTGATGGCCCACGTCATCGGCTTGCCGCGCGTCGGGTCGTAGAGCGGTGCCTTTTCCCAGATCTGCACGAACACATCCTGCAGCACGTCCTCGGCGGCTTCCTGACTGTTCAGCACACGATAAGCCGTGGAAAAAAGGACGCCGGAGAAGCGATCGTAAAGCTCCTCGAACCCCCGCCGGTCGCCCTGCGCGACCCGGCGCAAGAGTTCGATCTCGGCGTCGAGTTGTTGGGCGGTATCGGGTTCCATGGGCGGGGAGATTGATCGAGCCGTTGCGCGGCGACAACAGAAACTGGATATTCGCGTCGGCCGCAGTGCGGACTTTTTACACAGTCTTTGAGCGAGAACGAGACGGGGCAGTGATACACGTGGGCAATTCCGAAGGTCGGGGATGTGCTCGTGGTATTTCGATGAGTTTCAAACTCGCTCCAGCGGGAAAATGGTGACGTCCACTCCGCGCGACATGATGACGTGGTCGGGCGGACGCCCGGTCGGAGTGAAGCCATCCAGCGGCAGCAAGTTTTCATCCCACGCCGCCACCTCCGCATGGCAGAGCGGATACGGCTCATGGAAAACCGCACCGCGCCGCAGGCCATCCGGCGCGCTGGAATAAAGCCGGTAACGCTCAACGAGGAAAAACTCCAGCGAGGCCGGCGCAGGCTGTGGTAATTCCGCGCCGGGGGCGTAATCAAACACGCAGCGCGCGCCATTCGCCCGCGCGCCAGTGCGCAGCGATTCGTAGCAGATGCGACCCTGTGCGGTGCGGCTCGATTTCATCTCCGCGTGTTCGTAAGGCAGATGGAAGAACCGGCGTGCGATTTTCACCGCGAGCCATTGATTCGCATCGAGCGAAAAGAACCACACGCCCGGCACGCCCGCGCGGTCATGCACGTAGGTGCGCAGATTCATCTCCATGAAATCCGAGATGCCCGGCACCGCGGGCAGAAATCGCGGACGGATATTTTGCATGAAGAATGGCACGACCCCGAGATACGCCTTGCCGCCGAAAGTATCCACGAACAGCCCCTCCGGCAGCGTCGCCTGAATCGCGGCCACAGAATATTCCCAGTGCAGAAAAAGCAGGTCACGCCACTGCTGATACATCACCTCACTCCCCGCCGGCCGCATCCGCGCCGCGAGACGTTGCGACACATCGGGAGCAGGCGGCGTTGCGTCAGCGGCCGTCATTGCCGCGAAGCTGGAATGAAATGGCCGATGGTGAAATTTCTCATGGAAGCGGTGAACTCTGTGCGCGCCGCGATACGTTTCGCGCGAATGGACGGGAACAACAAAAACAGATTGGCAGCCCTCGCTCCCGCTTTCGCGCTTATGAGGAGATTCGCTTGCGGCACCAGACGGCGCGGGGCAGTCTGCTCGCAGTTCGATCCGACAGGGTCGCGCATCCTTACTTTCACGCCGTGGAATATTTCCTCATTGCTCTGCAGTTAATCGTGGCCCTCGGGATCCTGAACGTCTGGATGCTCCGCTCGGCCAAGGCGACGCCGTTTCGCGGGGGCGACGCGAGGAACCTGCGCGAGGAGTTCGCCGCCTACGGGCTGCCGTTTTGGTTCATGTGTGTGGTCGGCGTGCTCAAGGTGGGTCTGGCGCTCGCGCTCATCGCCGCCCTTTGGATCCACCGCGTGGCGCAGCCGGCGGCGATCGGTTTGGGATTGCTGATGCTTGGGGCGTTCGTGATGCATCTCAAAGTGAAAGACCCGATCAATAAAGCCCTGCCAGCCATCGCTGTGCTCGCGATGTGTGCCGCCATCGCGCTGCTGTAGCCGTCGGGTTTGCTCAGAACGCCGCCAGACTCAGGTAGGCATTTAGCGCCAGATAAATCAGCGCCGGGACTGTCTGTAGCAGCGTGTCTTTGATTTTGATGCGGACGCCGACTGCGACCAGCATCATCAGCGCAAGCCCGGCCGCCGCCGCGCGTCCCATCCACGGCTGGCTCAGGCCGGCGAGCAATCCAATCGCCGCGCACACTTGCAGTCCGCCGACGAGCGTGCGCTGGGATGCGAGGCGGTAGCGTTCGAACTCCCGCTTCATATACGAGGCCACAAAGCATGCTGCGCCGTACCCGAGGAAGGAAATCGCGGAGAAAAGGATAAGGACGGAGTTCAAGGGCGCGACCATAGGGTGTCATTGCTCCGCTGCATACTGAAGTGTGAGTCAATCATCGCGGCGCGTGCGAAATTTGTGCGCCTCGCATTGTTTCCCGCGCGAACAGACTGGAGCATGAAACGCTGAATGGACGAGACTCAACAAACCACGGATGTGCTGGTCATCGGCGCCGGGATGGCGGGGTTGATCGCGGCTGCGGAATTGCAGCGCGCAGGTCACCGCGTGCTCGTGCTCGACAAAGGCCGCGGCGTGGGCGGGCGGCTTGCGAGTCGGCGGATTGACGGCGCGACTTTCGACCACGGAGCGCAATTCATCACCGCGCGCGACCCGCGCTTCGCCGCTTTGCTGGAGCAGTGTCGGCAGACCGGAGCGGCGGAGGAATGGTGCCTCGGTTTTGCGGGCGGAGCGGACGGTCACGCGCGCTGGCGCGGAAAACCCGCGATGTCCGCCGTGGCCAAGCATCTCGCGCTCGGACTCGATCTTCATTTGGAAATGCCAGTGGTCGCACTGCGCCGCGCCGACGATTGCTGGCGCGCGGAAACCACGACTGGCCGCACTTTCACCACCGGAGCCGTGGTGCTGACGCCACCCGTGCCGCAGTCGCTCGCGATGCTGGATGCGGGCGGCATCGTTCTCGCGCCGGAAATGCGGACGCGTCTCGCCGCAATCGAATACGCGCGCTGCCTCGCCGTGATGGCCGTGCTCGATGGTCCGTCGCGCATTCCGCCTCCCGGCGGTCTCGCGCCTGCCGACGGACCGATCGCGTGGATCGCGGACAATGCGTTGAAAGGAATCTCCGCGGAGCCAGCCGTGACCATTCACGCAACGCATGCGTTCAGCCTGAAGCATTGGGAACGCGACCGGCAGGAGAGCGGCCGCGCCCTGCTCGACGCAGCCGCGCCCTGGCTCGGTGCGGGGATTCGAACGTTCCAAGTCCACGGCTGGCGCTACAGCAAGCCGATGCAGGTCGATGAAGAACCCTGCGTGGTCGTGAGCCAGTCGCCGCCACTCGTGCTCGCCGGCGACGCCTTCGCCGGCCCGCGTGTCGAGGGTGCAGCGCTCTCAGGCTGGGCGGCTGCGGAGGCGATCCTGACGAAGTAAGGCGATAGTCTCCGAGCTTCTCGAGTGTCGCGCGGTCAGGAGACCCAAAAGTAGTCACGGGCTTCAGCCCGATGCGGCGTCCGTTGCGATGCGGCGTGCCGAGCGAGTTCGGGCGGTTCTACGGGCTGAAGCCCTGGACTACATTTGCGGCACCGCCGTTGTCTCTTCATTGCGCGAGGCTAGATGGTTCGAGAGTCAAAGCCTCACGCAGATGGTGGAAAGACCCACAGTGCGGAGCCGGCTATCCGAGGAGTGCGTCGGCGGTGCGGAGGCCGGATACGATCGCGCCCTCGATGGATGCGCTCGTGAGATGATCTCCGCACACGAAGATGCCGTCGATTTCGCGAAAGGACGATCCGGGCGGTCCGCTGATGGGTGGCTGCTCGGGCAGGGCGCGCTCGATCCGGTCGGTGCGGAGGTGCCGCCAGCCGCGCACTTCCGGACCGAACCAAGGTTCGAGTTCCGCGAGGACCTGCTTTTCCAAATCCGGGATCGCGGGCGCGCCGAGGACGGAGATGGAGACCAGCGCCTGGCCCGGCGGCGCGTAGCCGGGCGCGACATCGGAGAGCACGCAGACGTTATTGACCAGGCCTCGGCCCGTGCCGTTGAGGGCGATGATGGCTTCGCGCAGCGGTGATTTTTCCGCGGCGAAATAGAGTCCGGTGACGGCGCGCCAGTCGGGTTCTTTCGTCACGAAGCCGGGGATCAACCGCGCGGCGGTCGTCGCATCGGCGGCGACGACGACGGCATCGCCTTCGAGACATTCGCCAGACGCCAGGGTGATCTCTCCCGGTGCAACTTCCGTCACCCGCGCGCCACGACGGATCGCGTCCGCCGGCAAGCGGCGGGCGAGCTGGCGCGGGATTTCCTGCATTCCCTGCGCGGGCAGGGTGGCGCTCCCCCGCGAGAACATTTGAAAAGTGAACTCAAACATCCGGCTCGAAGTGCGGAGGTCCTTTTCCAGAA
>BJFP01000286.1 GCA_014189875.1 Verrucomicrobiota bacterium
CCTCCCTGCGCCGCCGCAGGCGGGGCCGGAAGGGATTCGTGTGATGTGTGGGTGTTGGTATTGGGCACAGGGTTCATGGTGTTTGGGTTGCCCTATCCCGTGTCCAAAGAATTCGGTGGCGGCATAGGCAGGCCGAAGGGTGGAGCGGCAGCGACATCAACCGGTCATCGCCATCCCTCCACCGCCCGCCCCGCCATTCGAGATCGACACGTTCGAGCCCATCGAGCCGCCGTGGCAGGCCATCCGCGAATGGATCCCAGACGACAACTCGGAGACAGGAGCCGACCTTTTCGACCAGCACGCCGAATCCGGCAAGCCGGTCGAGATTCTCCGCGAAGACGGTCCCATCCTCGTCCTCGATTCCTACTGAGGCCACGGAGAGCACCGCGCCAGAGAACACCGCTCCCCAAAAAAGCCTGGCACAGCGGAGCGGATGATCACTCTCGCGAACAGCGCTTGAGCATATGAATTTCGCCGCGACTACATTCTGCCCCACGAAATCTTCCGTGCGGAGCATCGTCGTCGGCGCACTTCATCCCTTTTCGCCCCCTCGCTCCCCCCATGCCTCCTCCAGCACGGCGGGCGTCCGGTCCTTCACTTTGAAAATCTGGGCCAGCTCCTTCTGCACCCGTGTCGGAATTCATCTACGAGACCGCGCCGTTCCCGAGCTGTCATGCGACGACGATCGTGGAGACGGCGGGCGGCGGGAGGCCGCGCTCACGCTGGAGAGAGAGCCGGGCGAGTACAGCTCCCCGGCGATCATCCAGACTGCGGACGGGCTGGTGCACATCACCTACACTTGGAAGCGCCAGGGCGTGCGGCATAGCGTGATCGATCCGGCGCAGTTGCGCACGCGGTCGATCGAGGGCGGCGTGTGGCCGTGATGCGGGCGGGCATCGAAGCGCGTGGCTCGGATGCGGCAGGTAGCACTCGCAGAACGAATTTTTTTTGGGCCCACGCGACAAACAGTTTTGCCAAATTCTGCATGTCGTCTAACAGTGGAAGCTCATCCCGAGCCCCAATCCCGATCCACTCCCTTACGAAAAGTGCGCATACGCTGCCGGCAATGCCATAGACGGATTCGATGGACGAAGAAGAAGTGCCCTCATTGCTTCCACCCGAATGAGCGGCGTCCGCTGATGATCTTTCTGAAGGTGTCCGCGTTCGTGGTGATCTGCGTGGCGATTTGGTACACGGTGCGATTTATCATCGCGGCATACGATACGGGCTCGGGCGTGTTGCGGTAGGCGACGGCCTTGGCCGGATCGATCGGGAGGGGATGCCATGAGGCGTCCGGGGAAGCATTTTTCACTTCGGAGAAAAAGTACCGCCCCATCGTGTAACAAACTTCGGCGGGAGGTGTATCCGCAGGCAGAACCACGAATTCCGATGAAGACCTTCGATTTTCGAAAAGCCCCGGTCGTTCCGGCGCACTGTCTGTGGGGTTCGGGTTTGCTTTTGGAATCCGGTTGCCGGGCGAGTGCCGGTCTGCCGCACCTGTAAAGGGCGCGGCAGACGGCGGGGAACCGCCCGGCGATGGGGTAAAAGGCGTCCGGTGCGTGGGGCGCACCGGACGATGACCTGCTCCATGGGCTGGCGGCGGGGGGTGTTGCTCTGGATGGGATGTCGCGGGGAGTGATGGAGACCTTGCAGATGCGGCATGGGAGTGTGTCGGTGAACGGCAGGGAGTTCTTGCTGTGGGGCGGGGTTCCTCACCGTGGCGTCCAGGTGCGTGAGGGTGTGTGCATGGCCTCGCGCAGCCTTGATTCTGCGCAAACTTCGGATGGTGCTGACGTGGCATCCGAAAAAACTCCCTCTGCGCGTGGGAGGACATCCACGGGCGTCGGGGAATACCCCGCTTTGAAGATGAAGGTCATTTTCAAGCCGAAACCGGAGCCGTGGGCAGCGCCCGATGCGGGAGGCGAGGTCAACGCCGGGCCGGGAAAATCCGACGCTGCTCGCGGGCCTGCGTTGTGCGAGTGAGCGGGTTGGCCTGCCACTTTTCAAAAAGGCCGCGAACGTTGCAGGCGAGGCTTTGACGCGGCTGCTGATTCCCTGTCCACTCCGCGCCCTGTCATGAGATTCACCGCATTCCTCGCCTGCTTCACCGCATTGTTCTTCGTCGCCGCGTGCGACAAAAAGAAAGGCGGCCCGCAGGATTCCGCGTCGGATGAGCCCGTGGAAAAATATGTGCTCTCCGAGGATCGCGGCAAGGCGGAGCACGTCGTCGTGATGGTGTGGGACGGCATGAGGCCCGATCTCGTCAGCGAGGCGAACACGCCAAATCTCTGGGCGCTCGCGCAGCGCGGCGTGTTCTTCGCGAATCATCATCCCGCCTTCCCATCCACGACGGAGGTGAACGGTGCTGCAATCGCGAGCGGGCTGCATCCGTCGCGCAGCGGCATCATCGGCAACCGCGAATTCCGCCCGGCAATCGAACCGCGCAAAGCCGTGGCCACCGAGGATCTGGATGTCGTGCGCAAGGGCGACGAACTCACGCGCGGAAAATACATCGCCGGCGCGACCGTCGCGGAGACGGTGCAGAAGGCGGGCTTCCGCACCGCCGTCGCAGGCACGAAAGCCGTCGCGATCCTCCAAGATCGATCCGAGTTGCGGAAGTCGCGGGCTGCGCGCGAGTCGGTGGATGTCTTCGCAGGCAAGAGCGCGCCCGCGGCCGCCGTGGCGGAACTGAACAAGGCCGTCGGAGAATTTCCAAAGGCGATCAAAATTCCAAACTCCGAACAGGATCGCTGGACCGCCGCCGTCCTCACGGGCGAACTATGGAAGGCGGGCGTGCCGAAATATTCCGTGCTCTGGATGAGCGACCCGGATTTTTCCCAGCACGCCACCGCGCCTGGCTCGCCGACCGCGCTCGCCGCGCTGCGCAGCGTGGACGACCGGCTCGGCACCGTGCTCGCATCGCTGAAGGAAAAGGGCGTGCTCGAAAAGACGGACATCTTCGTCGTGTCCGACCACGGGTTCTCCACGATCTCGGCGTCGGCGGATCTTGTGAAATTGTGCGCGGACGCCGGGCTGCACGCGCAGCGGACCTTCACCGCGCCGCCGGAAAAGGGCGAGATCCTCATCGTGGGCACCGGCGCGACCATGCTGCTCTACGTGATCGGTCACGATGCGGAAGTCATCGCGAAACTGGTGCGCGCGCTGCAAGCCGCGCCGTCGAGCGGCGTGATTTTTTCCCGTGAGAAGATCGAGGGCACATTCCCGCTCAGCGCGGCGCGTGTGGATTCGCCCGATGCGCCGGATGTCGTCGTGGCGCCGCGATGGAGTGCGGAGAAAAATGAATTCGGAGTGCCGGGTATGCTTACACAGGACGGCGCAAGAATGGTCGGCTTCGGCATGCACGGATCGCTGAGCCCGTTCGATCAGACAAACACGCTCATCGGCGCGGGGCCGGATCTCCGCGTCGGCTGGCGCAACGAACTTCCGTCCGGAAACATTGATGTCGCACCGACGATGCTCTGGCTCATGGGCATCCGCCCGCTCGCGAAGCTCGACGGACGCGTGCTCTTCGAGGCCATCCGCGACCGCGCGCCCGAGAGTGCAAAGCCCGAGGAAAACCGCATGGAGGCATCCAGCGATCTCGGTGGCGTGAAGTGGACGCAATACCTGCGCACCGTGACCTTTCAGGGCGCGACCTACTTCCTCGAAGGAAACGGCGAGCAGGTGGCAAAGTAGAGCGGCGGCGCTTTCTGAAAGAGCCTGAGGCCGCTCAAAACCCCCTTCGCACAAATGCCCAAGCGTGCGGGCCGAGAATGAGGAGGCCGATGATCGCCGCGGTGATCGCGGCGAGCAGCACCGCTCCCGCAGCCACGTCCTTCGCGCGGCGAATCGCGTCGTCGTTCTCTCGCGTGATCCGATCTGCGAGGGCTTCGATCGCCGTGTTCACCGCCTCTGCGATCCACACGATGCCGATTGCAAACGCGAGCGGCACCCACTCGCCGCGCGAGATGCGAAACACGAATCCCGCCGCGACCACGAGCACGGTCGCGAGCAGGTGGATGCGCGCATTCGTCTGCGTGCGCAGCAGCACGGCAATCCCGCGCAGCGCACAGGCGAAACTTTTTCCGCGTCCGCGCCAGAAGCCTGTGTGCGGCTCCGGCTTCATCGCATTTTGAGAACCAGCGCGAACCTCGCGCTAGCCCTTGTGATCCGCGGCGGGCGCGGCGTGTTTTTCATCCTTCGCCGGCACCGCTTCGTGGCCTTTTGCATCCCCGGCGTGCTGCTTGTCCTTGTGCAGGTAGTGTTCGGGCAGGTTGTCGGCGGAGTGCTTTTCGCACGCGCCAAATCCGAATGCGGCGGCGGCGAGGACAGAAAATGCGAGGCGTTTCATCGGGCGGGAAAGTAGCGGGAGTGCGCGGCTTGCCAAGCGTTTCATCACTCTCCGCGGTATGAGCAGCGCGCGCTCGGCGTCTCATGCACGACGATCTCCGCGAGGCCGGGGAGCTGCGGGGAGAGCTTCTGCCAGAACCATGCACACATGTTTTCGATCGTGGGATTTTCGAGTCCGGGAATCTCGTTGAGGTAGCCGTGGTCGAGCACCGAGAGCAGCGGCTTCATCGCGCGGGAAATGTCCGCATGATCGTAGAACCAGCCGGTCTCCGGGTCGTTCTCGCCCTCGACGGAAATCTCCAGCTTGAAACTGTGCCCGTGCATTTTCCTGCATTTGTGTCCCTCGGGCGCGCACGGCAGCGTCTGCGCGGCTTCAAACAGGAAATCTTTGGTGAGGCGGACTTTCATAATGACGAATGTGGAATGACGAATGCCGAAGCTTCGGAATTGCGGGCGCGGAGACTCAATCCGCAATCCGCAATCTGCAATCCGCAATTCCTCACACGCCCTTCAGTTTCGGGTCCCAGATGAACTTGTGCATCTGAAGCTGGAACCGCGCAGGCACCTTGTCCGCGACCATCCACTCGACGATTTGCTTCGGTTCGATGCGGCTGAAGATGGGCGAGAAAAGCACGCAGCCGCAGCGTTCCGCGAGCCCGTGCTCCCGGACTTGGTCGCGCGACCACTCGTAGTCCTCGCGTGAGCCGATGACGAATTTCACCTCATCGCGTTTTCCGAGGTGCGCGATGTTGCTCCACAGATTGCGCGCGCATTCGCCGCTGCCCGGCGTCTTCAAATCCATGATGCGGTGCACGCGCGGATCGATCTTCGAGATGTCGTGCGCGCCGCTCGTCTCGATGAGCACCGTCTTTCCCTCGTCGCAGAGCGCGGCCATGAGCGGGAGGACGTTTTTTTGCAGCAGCGGTTCGCCGCCGGTGATCTCCACGAGCGGGCAGTCGAACGCGAGCACTTCGGTGAAGATGTCATCAAGCGTGCGCTTCTTTCCCTCGTAAAACGCATACTCCGTGTCGCAATACGTGCAGCGTAGGTCGCACGCCGTGAGCCGCACGAACACGCAGCGCCATCCGGCCCAAGTGCTCTCGCCTTGGATGGACTCGTAAATTTCGTTGATCTTCAGCGTGGGTGCGGACGGCATGTCGCGGGCTTCTTTAGACGGGAATGCGGCGATGAACAGGCATTCTGAACGTCCAACGTCCAACGTCCAACGTCCAATAACGAGACAGCCGCACATACGCGCATCCTACATTGGACGTTGGGCGTTGGGCGTTGGGCGTTGGGCGTTGGATGTTTGAAATTCCTGTCATTCCCCGCGCGTCTCGCCAATCCTGCGCACCCATTTCATGTCCGAAAACCGCATTGATTCCACCTTCGCCCGCCT